>JAEZHG010000134.1 GCA_023436945.1 Pseudomonadota bacterium
CGGCAGCGCCAGACGGTGTCCGGCGAGAGCGTAACGATCGAGTAGCGGCCGTTGACCGCGCCTCCCTCGACCGACTCCAGCAAGCTTGCATAGGGACTTCCGTGGGCCACCTTAAGATAGGCGGATACGGGGGTCTCAAGGTCGTTGATCAGACGGCGGACCAGCACCTGTGGGGTGCTGGCCTCTAGACCGGAAATGAAATCGTTACGTTCTGCTTGGTCGTACATTACTGGGCCGGAGCGGATGGGGCAGTCGGTGCAGCCGATGCGGTGATGCCCAGAGCGTTCAGAGCTTCCTGCTCGCTGCTCTTGGCCTTCACGCGCTGCGCTGCGGAGGCGATGGCGGATTGGCTGATCGATTCAACCCATTCGGCGGCCAGACGCGGAGCGATCTGGGCAACCAGCGGAGCGGTCTCGGTCGGGTTGGCTGCGTGGATGGCGTTGACCTTGCCGATCACGTAGCCGGTTTCGCCAGCGCCGCTGAAGACCTGATTCTTGCCTTGGCCGAACAGGCCGCGCAGGACGGCGATGCCCAGCGAAGCCTGGGTCTGCTGGTTGGCAGCCACATTGGTGCGGACGTTGACGGCAGCGTTGACCGAGGCGGCCACGGCAGTGATGTCCTCGCCAGCGCGGACGCGGCCAGCCAGCTCTTCGGCCTTGGCCGACAGCAGGCGGCTGTTTTCACGCTGGACCCAAGCTTGGGTCAGCGGAGCGCGGATTTCTTCAATCGACGGCAGGGCCGATTCCATGACGTCGTCCACGCGCAGGGCGAAATATTCGCCGTCAGCAGCGTTGATCACGTCCGACTCGCCACCCTTCGACAGGGCGTAGGCGGTTTGGATGATGGCCGGCGGGGCGTTGAACGGCTGGCCGTTCATCAGCTGGCCTTCCTTGGTGAAGGCTGGAAGCTCGGTCACGCGGGCACCCGATGCGGTCGCGGCGTCGGCAATCGACTTGCCTTCCGAGCGTGCGGTCTCGAAGGCCTTCACGCGCTCATAGGCAACGCCCTTGGCGGCCTCAGCTTGCAGTTCGCGGGTCAGTTCGCCACGGGCTTCCTCAAAGGAAACCGTGCGGCCAGCCTCGATGTTGGTCAGTTGGATGACAGCGAAACCAACGCGGGCCTGAACCGGAGCGCTGACGCCGGGGCCAGCCATGCCGAATACGGCTTCGGCAACAGCCGGATCACCCAGTGCGGTGCGCGGGGTGGCGTTGTACGGCGACGGCTGGACGCGGTTTGCAGCGGCCACTTCGGCCAGCGGCTTACCGGCGCGCAGGTCGGCAGCGATCTTGTCAGCAACATCCTTGCTCGGGACGCTGAGGACGGTGAAGGTACGCTTCTCCGGCTGGGCCAGTGTGTCCTTGCGGAAGTCATAGCGTTCGCGAAGTTGTTCTTCGGTCACGGCCGGACGGGCTTCGTTCGAACCCGGGGTGAACAGAACCAGCGACACCTTGCGGAACTCCGGACGGCGCAGCTGGGCATCCATTTCCTTGATGAAGGCGGTCAGCTGTTCTTCGGTCGGTTGCCCAGCCGAGCCAGCCATGGCCTGCGTGATGGTGAACCATGCACCGTCACGGGTTTCCATAGCCTGCGAAGCCAGCAGGGCCGAATAGATTTGCGGCATGCGGACACCGGCAACCAGACCCGAGCCGAAGTGGGCTGCGGCGTATTCATCGCGCAGGTCCTGCTCCAGCATTTCAGGGGTCAGGTTCTGTTGGCCCAGAGCCTGCACATAGAGTTCTTGGTCGAACTGGCCGGTGATCTGGTTGAAGAAGGCCGGGATGGCGCGGATGCGCTTCAGGACCAGTTCCTTGCCCGGACGGATACCGTTCTTCCACGCCCATGCCGAGAAGCCCAGACGCTGGGTCTGGCTTTCCAGATACTGGGTCAGCAGGTTCTGCGACACCATCTCGTCAAAGGTGACGGTGCGGCCAGCCTGTTCGCTGACATTGGCGCGAACGCGCTCGAAGTCGGCGCGGAAGCGCTGGCCGTCAATGTGGCGGTCGCCAGCCGAGATCACGTGACGTGGTCCCAGATTGGAGAAAATGTCCGACTGGGCCCCGACGACGACGAAGCTCAGGATTATCAGGGCGAAGAGGCCCACAGCCCACTTAGACTTCGCGAAATTACGGAACAGGGTGATCATGGTTGGGGAAACCTGTCGGAAACCAGCGTCGGAAGGGCGCTAGATTGGCGTATAGGGGCAGTCGCGGCCATGCTGCAAGCACCGCAACATCAAGATTTTCTCTGCTTGAAATCTTTATTGGTCAAGGTTCGCTCAAAACCCGCCTAATTCTATTATGAGCGTGCGTTTTTTGCGCACAGGCGTAGGGCTTTGGCTTGGCGTAGCCTTGGTGGGTGTCCTAAGAAGACCCCATGACCGAATCTCTCAAGCTTATTGCAGGCAATTGGAAGATGAACGGGGTGGGGGAGAGCCTTGAAGAGGCCGCCGCACTACGCGTTGCTCTGGATGCCGAAGCCGCCAACTGCCGCGTGGCCCTTTGCCCGCCCGCAACCCTGATCGACCGTATGGCCCAGACCCTCGGGGGCTCGGCTGTCGAAATCGGTGGCCAGGATTGCCATGCCGCTGCCAGCGGTGCCTTTACCGGTTCGGTGTCGGCAGAGATGGTGGCCGAGGCGGGGGCGAACCTTGTGATTCTTGGCCACTCCGAGCGTCGCGCAGGCTTCGGTGAGACCGACGGCGATGTCGCGGCCAAGGCCGAGGCCGCTCTGGCTGCGGGTCTGGAGCCGATTATCTGCGTAGGTGAAACCCTCGAACAGCGTGAAGCTGGCGAAGCTGTTTCGGTCGTCAGCAATCAGGTTATGGGCTCGCTGCCGCAGTCGCTGTCGTGCAAGCCGTTCGCCGTGGCGTATGAGCCTGTCTGGGCGATTGGCACCGGCCTGACCCCGACGCTGGAACAGATTGAAGAAGTCCACGCCGCCGTCCGTGCTGCCATTATTGCCCGTCTGGGCGAGGGCGGTGCCAAGGCTCCGATCCTCTACGGCGGTTCGGTGAAGCCTTCGAACGCCAAGGAAATTCTGGCTGTGCCGGAAGTCGGTGGCGCTTTGGTTGGCGGTGCTTCGCTGAAAGCCGAGGACTTCCTCGGCATCATTCGCGCCGTCTAAGACCATCAGTGTTTGCTAGCGGCCTCTATCAATGTTAGAGGCCGCCTCTTGATCGGCGCAACGTCGCGCCCACATGAATGACGCCATGCTTCAGACCATTCTGCTCGTCGTAATGTTCATCATCTCGGTCGCACTGACCGGCGTGATCCTGATCCAACGCTCCGAGGGCGGTGCCCTTGGTATGGGCGGAGGCCCGTCGGGCTTCATGACCGCCCGTGGCGCTGGCAACCTGTTGACCCGCGCGACGGCGATCCTGGGTGGAGCCTTCTTCGTTTGTGCTATCGCCCTGACCATCGCCGGAAACGTTGAGCGCGGTTCGCGTTCGATTATCGATGCCGACGCCGTGGGTTCGATCGCTATCGGCAGCGAAACGGCTCCCGCCGAAGCAGCTCCGGCCGAAGCGGCTCCGGCCCAGCAAGCAGCGCCTTCGCTGGACGATCTGGAAGCCAGCCTTCCGGGTGCTCCGGCTCAGTAAGCTGCTGGCTCAAGAGCCAAGGCATTACAGCTATTTAAAAGCGCGTCCTTCGGGGCGCGCTTTTTCATTTGCTGTGTAAAATTCAAACAACCTGCACCTTTTTCTGACTGACGGATCGAGCAAAATGGGTTAGGGTTTCCGCCCATGCCTAGATATGTGTTCATCACTGGCGGCGTGGTTTCCTCCCTTGGTAAAGGCCTCGCTTCCGCCGCTCTTGGCGCGCTTCTTCAAGCGCGCGGTTACAAGGTTCGCCTGCGAAAGCTCGACCCTTATCTGAACGTCGACCCCGGTACGATGTCGCCTTACCAGCATGGTGAGGTGTTCGTGACCGACGACGGTGCCGAGACCGATCTCGACCTCGGTCACTACGAACGCTTCACCGGTGTGTCGGCTGCCAAGTCCGACAACATCACCACGGGCCGCATCTACTCGACGATTATCGAGAAAGAGCGCCGTGGCGATTATCTGGGCGCAACTGTTCAGGTGATTCCGCACGTCACGGACCAGATCAAGCAGTTCTGCCTGAATCCGGCCAAGACCGATGACGGCGAGGACGTAGACTTTGTGCTGGTCGAAATCGGCGGCACGGTCGGCGATATCGAGGGTCTGCCGTTCTTTGAAGCCATCCGCCAACTGGGGCAGGACCTGCCGCGTGGCCAGTCATGCTTTGTTCACCTGACTCTGCTGCCGTTCATCAAGACGGCTGGCGAGATGAAGACCAAGCCGACCCAGCACTCGGTCAAGGAGCTGCGCTCCATCGGTATCCAGCCGGACATCTTGCTGTGCCGCTGCGAAGCTGAAATCCCGGCTGACGAAAAGCGCAAGATCGCCCAGTTCTGCAAT
>JAEZHG010000209.1 GCA_023436945.1 Pseudomonadota bacterium
CTGACCAAGATGGAGGCGATGGCCGAGCGTGAAGCCGGTGCCCGTCGCCTGATCGAAGAAATCTCGCGGACCAATTTCGCAGCCCAGACCCAGACCCATGTCGCGGCGCTGGACCTGATGGAGGCCACCGGCCTTAGCGATCTGGCGCGCCAGTTGGACATGAGCACCCAGGCCCGCTTCGGCTTGGCCGGTGCTGCAGTGGCCATGGAAAAACCGGGCTTTATCCCGTTTGGCTGGAAGGCGCTGGAAGCAGGCCGCGTGGATGCGCTGGTCGGCGATGACGGTCTGAACTGGTTGGGTCCGAACTTTACCGGCCTTGATCTGTTCGGCCCTGCCGATGGCGAGGTACGCTCAGTGGCGCTGGTGCGTATGTCGCTGCGCTTCCCTGACAGCGAAACGCCGCGCCCTGCCCTTTGCGCATTTGGCTCGATCGAGGACGAAGGCTTTACCCCCGCCATGGGTGGCGAGCTGATTGCCTTTGTGGCGCGTGTGTTCGAGCGAATGGCCTCGCGATGGCCGCTGCAGGACATCTAAGCGCCGATCAGGCGCTGATGGCGTGGCTGGAGCATCTGGCCCACGAACGGCGCCTGTCCGACCGCACGTTGGAGGCCTATGGCCACATCGGGCGGCTCTATGTCGGATTTCTAGAAAAGCATCGCGGCGAGACGCTGGCTCTGAGCGATCTGGGCAGCGTCACCGCCGCTGAACTGCGCGCCCATCTGGCCGAGCGACGCAGCGGCGACCGCCCTCTCAATGCCCGATCCTTAAGCCAGACACTGGCGGCGATCCGCAGTTTTCACGCGTTTCTGGACCGTCGCTGTGGGGTCGATGCGCCGCAACTGGCGCTGGTGAAGGGTCCAAGGGTTAAGTCCTCGCTTCCACGTCCCGTCACTGAAGATCAGGCCATCGGCCTGCTTCAAGAAACCGATGCGGATGAAGACCTTGAGGCATGGGAAGCCGCGCGCGACCGCGCTGTCCTGACCCTGCTCTATGGTTGCGGCCTGCGGATTTCAGAGGCGCTTTCACTCAAGGTCAAAGATGCCCCACTGCCCGAAAACCTGCGCATTCTGGGTAAGGGCTCCAAGACCCGCATCGTGCCTGTGCTCCCTCAGGTGATCGAGGCGGTGGACGACTATGTGCAGCTATGCCCATGGCCGCTGGACGGTGAACAGGCGCTGTTCCGCGCCAGACGTGGCGGTCCTTTATCCGCAAGGCATGTTCAGGCGACAGTGCAGAAGCTGCGTGGGCGTTTGGGTCTTCCGGCCTCGGCTACGCCCCATGCCCTGCGCCACAGTTTTGCGACGCATCTTCTGGGTGCAGGGGCCGATCTCCGCTCCATTCAGGAGCTACTGGGTCACGCCAGCTTGTCGACGACCCAGAAATATACTCAGGTTGATGCGGAAGCTCTGCTGCGGGCCTATCAATCGGCCCATCCCAGAGACTAGATCGCCACACAAATAACATCGTTAGCTTCACAGTAGGCTCTTCAGACGGAGCCCCCATGTCGCTGACTTTCGACCCCACCAGAATTACACGACGAACCCTTTGTGCCAGTCTCGCAGGCGGGGCAGTGATGCTGAACACTCCCGCACTGGCCGCGCAAAGCGAGGAGGCGGAGGCTCCCACGCCATCCAACGGCCAGTTGTTCCTGAACCTGTTCACCCGTCTGGCTGTAGAGGTGCAATTGAGCGGGACGCGAGACAGCCGGTTTGTCATCGACACAGGTGCACAGGCGACATCCATCTCTGACCGTCTGGCAAGCGAGATGGGCTTTGCATCCGGCCCATCTTTGACCATCCATGCAGCGACAGCCAGCACCACCGTTCCCAGTGCCGTCATTCCCACATTGAGGGTGGCGGACAAGGTCTATGCCAATGTTCTGGCACCTGTGTTTCCCGCCGAGAGCCTCGGCAGCGAGGGTTTGCTGGGCGTCAATCATCTGGCCCAGTTCCGCCTGACGCTGGATCAACGCAGACGGCGCGCGACACTGGGCGACCCCACTTCGCACGAGCCGACAATCGAGGTGGTTGGCCATGTCATGCGCGCCCTAAGCTCGGCGCGGATGACGCCCGTTCCAACGAGGGTTCAGGGTGGGTTAATCATGCTGGATGTGCAGGTAAACTCTGTGCGCACCACCGCGTTTCTGGATACGGGTGCGCAGTATTCAGTGGGCAATCTGGCCTTGCTGAGCGCCCTGTCGTCGCGTGTTGAAAATCGCCCCTTTCATCTTCACGCCGTTAGCGGGCCACCCGTTACGGTCAGCACCGGCCCGAATGTTGGCCTGAGCATGGGTCAGCGGCGACTGTCGTCGGTGCCATTGCTCTATGGGGACCTGCACATCATGGATTATCTGGGGCTGAACGACCGCCCTGCCCTGATGATCGGGGCCGACATCATGGGCCGTTTCGAGCAGGTGCGGATCGACTATCAAAATAGCCAGATCAGCCTTGGTCAGACCCTGAGGCCTCGCCGGTAGGGACGGCGCTCAGGCCCTCAAAGACAGGTCCCACAGGAAGCCTAAAATGGCATCGTTCACCAGTTCGGGCCTTTCCTGCTGTATCCAGTGCCCCGCACCTGGGATGACCGTCGCGCTAACAAGCTCCGGCACCTGCTGCGCCAGCTCTTCCTCGCTGCGGGCCATGTAAATGCGCGTGGGATCTTCCTCGCCCACCATGAAACAGGCCGGAACCCTGACCTTGCACCCCTGAACCCAGCGGGTGCTGGACCAGTTGGGATCGATATTGCGATACCAGTGGATCGGTCGCTCGAACCCGCCCTTGGCAAAAGCATCGACATAGTTGGAGAAATGCTTCGGCGTCATCCATGGCGGCAGAA
This sequence comes from Pseudomonadota bacterium, assembly GCA_023436945.1. GTDB lineage: Bacteria > Pseudomonadota > Alphaproteobacteria > Caulobacterales > Caulobacteraceae > Brevundimonas. The sequence continues at coordinate 2,836 of JAEZHG010000209.1, forward strand.
CAGCCTCGTTGGAGATGGCGTCGAGCAGGCTCTGGTCCTTGCTGTGATAACCCGTTGCGCGTTTTTCGCGGGGGGTCGATCCATCGAAACCCCAGAATATCTTGCGCAGCGTCGTTTCCGGATCGGCATCCAGTGGTTCATGGGCATCTGCGGCCTTGAAGCTGGCCATATAGATCTCGCCAAGGCCGTGCTTCTCTCCCAGTGCCTGCATGGTCTGGGTCGGTACGCCGTGATTGCGGCGGGCTTGATAGGGGACCGACAGACCCATCACCGCCACGAACTTCTCAGGACGCAAAAGCGCACAGTGCCACGCCAGGGCTGCGCCCCAGTCATGGCCGATGACCACAGCCTTCTCCTTGCCGAGGGCCTCGACCAGAGCAACTACATCGCCAACAAGTGTGAACATGGAATAGGAAGTTACATCTTGCGGACCTCCCGTCTGACCATACCCGCGAAGATCGGGAGCCACGACGCGATAGCCTGCCTGTGACAAGGCTTTGATCTGGTGGGTCCATCCCACAGCCAGATCCGGAAATCCGTGAAGCAATACGACTAGAGGTCCAGAGCCAGCCTCAAGGATGTGAAAATCCAGCACATCCGTTTTCAGGATACGTGAAATCATCATTACCCCCGGCGGTCTCGTCCCCCTTGCCAAGGGCCACCTTGCATTGATGTTGATACAAATCTCAAGTTCACATTGCGCTGTTCTTGATCACTTTTAATGGCAAATATTTCTTCTTTTCCGTTTTGTTCCGCAGGCCGCTATGATGGTCAGGTGATCGCCGAAGCTTCCAATTCATCTGCCACAGTCGAAATCCGTTTCGACCTGCCGCCCGCGCTGGCGACGCCGCCCGGTGCCGGAGCCGTCTGTGACGATGAGGGTGCGCGAAAGATTGGGCGTGGCGCTGCCGAAGGGCTGTTATTGGGTGGCCCGATCATTGTCGCCCACGCCTCGATCACCGCCCGGCGTCTAGGACTGGAAGCCCCTGCCCGCCTACACCACATTCACGATGCTCTAGAGCTTTTCGCCTTTGTGCGGCCCGCGCGCTTCTGTGCCCCGTCACCCACGGGTCTGGCGCTGGCTCTGGGTCACAGCGAACCCAAGGGAGCAGAGGCTCAAGCCGAGGCCCTGCGTAATGCCGCCGCCGAACTTCTGAGAGAGCTGGCGCAACCTGCCTATAAGAACCGCGAAGAGGCCTATACGCTCGCCCTCACACTGGACCGTGCGGGATGGCCATGGGCACCAATGGTGCTGAAGGCGCTGGAGGCTGGTGGCATACGTGACCGTACCTCGCGCAGTTCGGGCCTCGATGTCTGGGCGCGCATGACCGAATGGGAAGACGAGGCCCCTCGCGGCGAGGCTGGCTCTGCCCCCGTCGATAGTGAAAGTGCCCGCATCCGTCTGGAGAAACTTCTTCAGGCCTCAGGACTGGACGAAACCCGCCCCGCGCAGTCCGACTATGCAGCCGAGGCCGCCTTTGCATTCTCGCCCCGCAATGAAGAGGGGCGCCCCCGCGTGCTGCTGGCCGAAGCAGGCACAGGCACGGGCAAGACCATGGGTTACCTCGCGCCTGCATCTGTCTGGGCCGAGCGAAACCATGGTGCCGCGTGGATTTCGACCTATACCCGCGCCCTGCAACGCCAGATCGACCGCGAGAGCAAGGCGCTGTGGCCGGACGAGGCCGAGCGCCGCCGCAAGGCCGTCGTGCGCAAGGGACGCGAGAACTATCTGTGCCTGCTGAACCTGCAAGACATGGTTCAGGCCGCCCAACTGGGCAATGGCGATCTGATCGGAATGGCCTTGGCCACCCGCTGGGCCGCCCATAGCCGCGATGGCGACATGACCGGAGGCGACTATCCGGGATGGCTGTCCGGACTGTTTGCCGTGCCGCCCGCCCATCAGGCAGGGCCGGCCAATCTGGTGGACCGGCGCGGCGAGTGTGTTCATGCCGCCTGCCCACACTATCGCCTGTGCTTCGTGGAAAAGACCATCCGCGCCAGCCGCCGCGCCGATATTGTTGTGGCGAACCATGCGCTGGTGATGACGCAGGCTGCCTTTGACGGCGCACGCACCGCGCGGGGTCTGAAACAGGACGGCGAGACAGCAGCCCTGAAGCGCATCGTCTTCGACGAGGGACACCACCTGTTCGACGCTGCCGACAGTGCGTTTTCGGCAGCTCTGTCAGGACAGGAAGCGGCGGAACTGCGCCGCTGGGTTCGGGGACCGGAGGGCCGTGGCCGTCGTGGCCCCGGGCAGGAGATGCGGCTGGGCGACCTGTGCGCCGACAACGAGGCCGCCCGCAAATCTTTGAGTGACGCTATTCAGGCCGCTGCCCAGCTTCCGGGTGAAGGCGTGTCGGGTCGCATTGCACCAGCCTCTGGCGAGGTGAACCCCATCGGCCCGATCGAGCGCTTCCTTGTTGCCGCGCTGGAGCAAATCCGAGCCCGCGCAGCAGAGAGCGGTAATACCGAGTTTGGACTGGAATGTTCGCTGCGTCCGGTCACGGACACCCTGCGGACCGCCGCCCGCGAGGCCGCGCAGGCTCTGGCCGCTATCGAGGCTCCGTTGCTGTCACTGGCACGGCATCTGGAAGACATTCTGGACGAGGAGGCTGCCGAGCTGGACCCTTCGGCCCGTGCCCGCATTGAAGGTTCCTTGCGCGGGCTGGATCGTCGCGCGCGTATGACCTTGCCCGGCTGGCGTTCCATGCTGGCGGCGCTGGATGAAAGCGGGGCAGAGCCTGATCCGGACTATGTGGATTGGCTGTCCGCCGAGGCCGCCTTTGGCCGCATCCATGATGTGGCCCTGCGCCGTCACTGGATCGACCCGACTGTACCTCTAGAGGCCGCCGTTATCATGCCGTCCCACGGCGTGCTGGTGACCAGTGCGACCCTGTCAGACCCTGCGGCTGATGACCCGTTTGATCTAGCCCGTATGCGTTCGGGTGCAGCGCGCCTGATCGAGCCTGCCCGCACCCTCAAGGTCGACAGTCCCTTCGACTATGCCAACAACAGCCGCATCATCGTAATCAACGATCTGGTCAAGGATAACCCGCGTCAGATCGCAGCGGCCATGCGCGAACTGTTCCTAGCGGCGGGTGGTGGCGGACTTGGCCTGTTCACGGCCATCCGGCGTTTGAAGGCTGTCTATGAACGGCTTGGTCCGGACTTGGCCAAGGCGGGCATACCGCTCTATGCCCAGCACGTGGACCCGTTGGAGGTCGGCGCTCTGGTCGATGTGTTCCGTGCGGAAAACGACAGCTGCCTTCTTGGTACCGATGCTGTGCGCGACGGGGTGGATGTTCCGGGCCGCTCGCTGCGCGTGCTGGCCTTTGACCGTGTGCCATGGCCGCGCCCAGACCTGCTGCACAAGGCCCGCCGCGAGCGTTTTGGCTCCGGTAGTGGCGGTAGAACCTATGACGATGCGCTGGCCCGCGGCCGGATCGCACAGGCCTTTGGCCGTCTGATCCGTCGCGCCGACGACAAGGGCGTGTTCCTGATGCTGGACGCCGCCTGCCCCACGCGCCTGTTCTCGGCCCTGCCCCCCGGCACCGAGGTCATGCGTCTGGGCCTGGCCGATGCGGTCGAGCTGACCCGCGAGTTCCTCAAAACCGAAGAAGCCAAAGACTGACCGGTATGGCCAAGACCACGCCCGCAACTGTTGCCCTGACCAAGGCGGGCGTAACCTTCGAGCCCTATCCTTACGACTACGATCCAGACGCTCCCCGCGTCGGACTTCAGGCCGCAGCCGCCTTGGGCATGAACCCCGAGCAGGTTTTCAAAACCCTGATGGTTCTGGCCGATAACAAGCCCGCTTGCGTCATCCTGCCTTCGGACTGCGAGGTCAGTATGAAGAAGCTGGCTGCGACCCTTAAGGCCAAGTCGGCACAGATGATGAAGCCCGCCGATGCCGAACGTCTTACCGGTTACAAGGTCGGCGGTGTCAGCCCCTTTGGACAGCGCAAGTCAGTGCCCACCGTGCTGGATGAAACGGCCATACTGTTCGAGCACATCCTGATTAATGGCGGCCAGCGCGGCCTGTTGCTGGGCATGGCACCGGAAGAGGCCAGACGTGCCTGCGACGCCGTGCTTGCGGACATCACCGCTTGACCCTATGGCCGTCATAGAGATGCCCACCTTCCAGTGATCTTTGGACACTTATGAGCCACGCCCCCGAAACTGCCCCCGCCCAGCGTCACAGCCGCAAGGGACTTATCATTCCCTTTGCCATCGTCGGGGTCGCTCTGGTCCTATGGACAGGGTGGTGGTTCTACCTGACCCACGAGGTCAAAACCCAGTTGGCGAGCCGTCTGGACCAGCTTCGCGCTGCGGGTTGGAGCATCGAGTATGACCGCGTTGCTACCTCTGGCTGGCCCGCCCGTGCGCGTATCGCGCTGAAGGAAGCTGACATCCGTGCACCGTCCGGCCATGGTATCCGCGCCCCTGAAATCGCGGCAGAGGCCACGGCCTATAACCCGACCCGCTGGGTGATCGGTGCCACCGATGGCATGACCCTTATCCGTGCGGGCAAGGGCGAGACCACGGTGACGGGAGAGGCCATCCGCATGAGCGTGTCGCACCTGCGCCAACGCTGGCCCAATGTGGCGATGGAGATGGTCAAACCTGTCTTTACCCCCGCCACGGGTTCCGAGCCCTTCCCGCTCGCCAATGCCGAGTTGATCCAGCTCTATATGCGTCCTCACCTGACCGCCGATGCGGCGGCGCGTGACAATGTCGATGTGCTGTTCCGTCTGGTGCAGGCCAAGGGACGCGCGGGCGGTCCGGTCGAGGGCTTTGCCCAGAGCGGTGACCTGACCCTTCAGGTCGAGGCTGTTGTCGAGCAGGCCATGGCACTTCGCCAGCCCGCGACCGAAGCCGGACTTCTGTCCGCATGGACTGCAGCGGGGGGTCGCTTCACCACTGTGCGCGGCGAGATGAAGGCGGGTGTCAGTCACGCCCTTCTGACCAGCCCCGTCCTCTACGCCAATGACAAGGGCCAGTTGGAGGGCGAAGTTCTGTTCAAGGCCGAGAAGCCACTGGCCGCGATTGTCGGTCTGGCCGGAAGCCAGATGGGCACACCCGCCGAGCGCGCCGCCGCCGCCCGTGCCGCCACCTCTACGCCGCAAGGTGGAGAGGGCGAGGAAGGCCAGAATATCGAACTGAGCGTCCTGTTCCGTAGTGGCCGCACCTATCTGGGCCCGTTCGCACTGGCCCCAGCACCGCAGTTGTTCTGATGCTGCTAGAACCGCAGAACGACCCGCATCGTCTGGAACTGGACAAGGCGATTGCCGATGCGGTGATCGCCCGCCAAGCGGCTGGCGCTCGCCCTTCACCGGATGCAGACGCCATCGCCCTTCGCCCACTGCTCAAGGGTTTGAGCCCGACACAACGCGCCGCAGTACGCGCCGTGATGGGCCGGATGGAGGCTGGACTTGGTAAACCTGTCGCCGCCCATGGCGGCATCGCCCAGCTTCTGGCCGCAGACCGGTATGGCCCTTTTGTGCGCCCTGCCCCCGATGCCGATCACGCGCTTCAGGCCGCCGTCGAAGGTAGCCGCGCCCTGATCGACCTAGGCAACAAGCCATGGTGGGGCAAGCTGTTGGCCATTCAGGAACTGAAGGTGATTGCCGCCCTGCCCGACGACGCCCACGCCCGTCCTCGCGCGCTGATGGTCTCCACAGAACAGCCCGGTCCGAGCGGCGATGACCGCACCTTCTGGGTGACCGATAGCGAGGCTGACGACAAAGCGATTATCAGCGCCCTTTCGGCTTCTGGCCTTGCGGCTGGCATATTGTCGTCCTGCGGAGGCTTGAAGCTGTTCGTTCTCAACGGCTATGTGCAATCCGACGATGACAGACTGCGCGATGCACCCGGAAGGATTTCCGGCGTGATCGGCGCAGCTCCTGTTTTTTGATGCGTACCGAAGAGGGACTTCTATGAGCGACGCAACCAACGCCTTCCCGACCCCGAAGCCGGGTATCCTCGACATCGCCCCCTATGTCGGCGGCAAGGGTGCCATCGAAGGCGTGGCCGAGCCGATGAAGCTGTCCTCAAACGAGAACGCTCTGGGCGCAGGCCCTAAGGCCCGCGAAGCCTTTGCTTCGGTTCTCGAGAAAATCCACATCTATCCGGATGGCCGCGCCGACAAGCTGCGCGCCGCTGTGGCCGATCACCATGGCCTTGAGGAAGACCGCCTGATCTTCGGCAATGGCTCGGACGAAGTGTTCGCCCTGCTGAACCAGACCTATCTGACGGCTGGCGACAATATTGTCACCGGCGAGTATGGCTTCCTCGCCTATCGCATCTCGGCCAAGGGCTGCGAGGCAGAGGTGAAGCTGGCACCTGAGCCGGAATACAAAGCCGAGGTCGACGCCCTGCTGGCGCAAGTCGATGAGCGCACCAAGATCGTCTATGTCTCCAACCCGTCGAACCCGACCGGTAGCTGGAACTCTGCAGAAGAAATCCGTCGTCTGCACGCGGCCCTGCCGTCGCACGTCATTCTGGTGGTGGACGAAGCCTATGCCGAGTTCGTAGTCGAACCGGAATGGGAAAGCGCCTTTGAGCTGGCGCGCGGCGCCGACAACATCGTCGTCACCCGCACCTTCTCCAAGATCCACGGTCTTGGCGGCCTGCGCATCGGTTTCGGCTATGCGCCTAAGGCTATTGTCGAGGCGATGGACCGCATCCGTCTGCCTTTCAACGTTTCGGTGCCGGGTATTGCCGCAGCCGTGGCCGCCGTTGGCGATCTGGACCACCAGAAGGCCTCGCGCGATCTGGTTCTGGAATGGCGTCCGCGCCTAACCCAGACCATCAAGGGCTTTGGCTATGAGGTCCTGCCGTCGGCGGGCAACTTCGTGCTGGTCCTGTTCAAGGATGCTGCCGAAGCTTCGGCGGCCAGTGACTATCTGAACAAGAAGGGCATCATTGTGCGCGGCGTCGGCGGCTACGGCCTGCCGCAGGGCCTGCGTATTACCATCGGTACGGCCGACCAAAACCGCGCCGTCATTGACGCCCTGAGCGAGTTCTCGGCAGGGTAATAAGCCCGCCCAGACCGAAAATGAAAACGCCGCGCCCCATCAGGAGCGCGGCGTTTTTGTTTGCCTAGAGGCCGCTAAAGCGAACCCCACCCCCCCTGC
>JAEZHG010000223.1 GCA_023436945.1 Pseudomonadota bacterium
GGCGCAGCGGTATGCCCAAGCGACTGATGCATATTCTGGAGGGCGAGAGCCTTCTGAACGATGCGACCGGCCTGACCTGCATGCGCATTGCCGTGATTGCGGCAACGACGGGGGCTTTCTCCCTGACCAGCGCGGTTGGCACCTTTGCATGGCTGGCGCTGGCGGGCCTTGCGGTGGGTGTGGTGGTCAGCCTGACGATCAACCTGATCAAGGGCTTCGTCAGCAAGCATTGGGGCGAGGACGTCGGTGGCCAGATTCTGGTCAGTCTGCTGATCCCGTTTGCGGCCTATCTGGCGGCTGAGGCCATCCATGCCTCGGGTATTCTGGCGGCGGTGTCGGCGGGCATCACCATGAGCTTTACCGAAAGCCGCGGCACTGCCATGGCCGCGACGCGTATCCGTCGTGCCGTGGTGTGGGACACGGTCCAGTTCACGGCCAACGGCCTGATCTTTGTCATCCTGGGCGAGCAACTGCCGTCCATTCTGGCCCGCGCAGCCGAGGTGATCCGCACGACCGAGCGCACGGAAATCTGGTGGCTGGCGATCTATGTGTTTGCCATCGTGGGCGTGCTGGCGGCACTGCGCTTTATCTGGGTATGGGCGACGCTGAAGCTGACACTGTTCAGCGGAAAACTCTCGGGCGGAAAACGTCCGAAACTGCGCTGGCGACTGGTGGCGGTGATGTCGCTTTCGGGTGTGCGCGGGGCCATTACGCTGGCGGGTATCCTAACGCTGCCTTTCTTCGTGGCGGACGGCAGCCTGCTGCCGGCGCGCAACCTTGCCATCTTCCTTGCGACAGGCGTGATCATCGTCTCGCTGTTGGTGGCGTCAGTGGCGCTGCCGATCCTGCTGAAGGGCGTGGAGTTGCCGCCCGATACCCACGTACAGACCGCAGAGGAACGTGCGCGACGTGCGGCGGCGGCGGCTGCCATCCGTGCGCTGGAGCAGTCAGAGCGTGATCTGGATGTGGCCGCTGTCCATGCCCGCGCAGACGAGCACGCCGAGGTCGTGGCACGTCTGATGGAAGACTATCGCCAACAGATCGAGCAACATTCCGGCAATGCGCCCGATCAGGTCGCGCGCAGCAAGAAGCTTGATGCGATTGAAAAAGATCTGCGTCTTCTGGCTCTGATCGCCCAGCGCGAAGAGCTGATCAAGCTGTCGCGGACCCATCTGCTGGACGAGGAAACCGCCCGCAAACTGATCCGCGAGATTGATCTTCAGGAGTTGAGGTACGGGCAGGGCCTAAGCGCCTAACCAGTCCTCGATCTGGGTATAGCTGTCGAACACATGGTGCGCGCCGGCGGCCTTCAGGCTGTCGGCGTGGCCGTCCCGGATGTGCCCGCCTGCACAGAGACCCACGACGGTCATCCCAGCGGCCACGCCGCCGATAACACCCGCAGGGCTGTCCTCGATGACGAGTGCGCGTTCAGGGGCGACTTGCATGGCCTGTGCCGCATAGAGGAAGATGTCGGGGTGGGGCTTGCCGCGCTCTACATGCACAGCGCCGCTGTAAATGCGTCCGTCGAAGGCGTTCAAAGATCCGAACAGATCAAGGCCCAGCGCAATCCAGTCCGGCGGACTGGATGAGGCAATGCAGCGTTTCTCGGGTCGATTGGCCACAAAGGCCTCAAAGCCGGAGACGGGGTTCAGTTCGGTCTGGTAGCGTTGCCGACAGTGGTCGAACCAGTCCTGTCGAAGCTGGGGCGGGCAGGGTGAACCAAGGCGCTCCGATATCTGATCTGAAATATCGGCCCAACGGCGGCCCAAATAGTGGGCCAGCGAATAGTCCAGCGAGGTTGGCAGACCAATCCCGTTTAGCAGATCGGCCAGAACCACATTGTTCAGCATCTCGCTGTCGGCCACCACACCGTCATAGTCAAAGACGATCAGATCAAACTCTGGACGGGCCACCTATTTCGGCTCCCAGCGCATCAGGGGCGTGTCGGAGCGCAGGTAGAGCGGGTGCTTCGGGCTGCCGTCGCCATTGGTACCAAAGCACCAGAGGTCGATGCCATCCTCGCGCATAGCCTCGACCAGCGCCTTTCCGGCAGGGACCAGCGCCTTGTTCAGCTTGCCGTGGCATAGGACTACGCGGGCCGCGCCCTTGGCCTGTTCACGGATGGCGGGCAGGTTGGCAGGAGACGAGGCGACCACGCCGTCTTCCAGCAGCATCTTGGGATGGGTGGCGCGATAGTCGCCGACATTGGCCTTCACCATGCCGTCGAACCCTTCGCGCTGGGCAAAGCTCCATTCGCGGGCGCAGGTCGGGTCGTTGACCATGGCGTCGGCGGTGGAGGGGTTCATGCCGATGAACAGGATGTAGCGTTCGGGGAAGGTGTCGCCGATCCAGCGGCGCATCAGGGTGCGATGGCGGCCATCCTCGCTGAAGACCGCATCGCCCTTGACTCCCGCCATGAGGTTTAGGCGCACCTTGCCACCCGGATCGTGCTGATCCGGATCGCGCGGTATCAGGTCCAGCTGTTCAGGCAGGCTTCGCGTCATGCCTTGGCTTTCTCGGCGGCCTTGGCGGCATCCCACAGGGCGTCCATTTCGGCGAGGTCGGACTGTTCCGGCGTGCGGCCATCCTTCTTCAGTTCGGCCTCGATGAACTCGAAACGGCGTACGAATTTGGCATTGGCACCGCGAAGCGCGTCTTCCGGTTCGATCTCCAGCTTACGGGCGAGGTTGGCCATGACGAACAACAGGTCGCCTAGTTCTTCCTTGGCCTTTTCCTTGTCGCCAGCTTTCAGTTCGACGCGCAGTTCCTCGACCTCTTCGACCATCTTGTCGAAGACTTCGTCGGTGGACGGCCAGTCGAAGCCGACACGGCCCGCGCGCTTGGTCAGCTTGGCGGCGCGGGTGAGGGCAGGCAGGCCGACGGGCACATCATCTAAAACGCCCGTCTGTGCCTTGGCGACGCGCTCGGCGGCCTTGATGTCTTCCCATCGGGCCTTTTGGGCGCTGCCGCTATCTTTGGCGGCTTCGTCTCCAAACACGTGTGGGTGGCGGCGGATCAGCTTGTCCGCCATGGCCTCGGCCACGTCTTCCAGTTTGAAGTGGCCCGCTTCCTCGGCCATGCGCGAGTGGAACACGACCTGGAACAGCAGGTCGCCCAGTTCGACACGAAGTTCGTCCATGTCGTTGCGCTCGATCGCGTCGGCGACCTCATAGGCTTCTTCAATGGTGTAGGGCGCTATGGTCTGGAAGGTCTGCTCCACATCCCACGGGCAGCCGCCATTCGGGTCACGCAGGCGGACCATGATTTCTTTCAGGCGGTCAATGGGATGGGTCATTCAAACAGTTCCGGCGTCTCTTTGCGCCATCTCGGCGCGGATTTGGTCGTGTCGGGCAGGCGTCAGCGGATAGTTTCTAAGTACCAGCGCCGAGACTGCCAGTAGCAGGGCGGGCAGGGCGATGAACAGGATTTGCAGCATCAGCAGGGCAAAATCGCCATTCTGTTCGGGTGTGCGTAGTGGGCTAAAGCCAACGAACTGCAAGATCATATAGGGGATCAGGGCCAAGACGTGTCCAACCTTGGTGGTCGCCGCGAGTATGGAGAACATCAGGCCTGTGCGGTCCATGCCGGTCTCATAGCGCACCTCGTCGCCCGCATCGGCCATCATGGCCCGCAGCAGGAACAGACCTGCCGCATAGGGCAGGCCCGCGATGAACATGGCGATCAGGGTGACGATGAAGTTTCCACCCGGAACCAGTGTCGCGCCCAGATAGAAGACCGCGAAAATCAGGCTGGCGACGGCAAGGCATTTGTCCTTTCCGATTTTCACCGCCAGCCACGCCCAGAACGGTGCGCCGATCAGGCCCGCAATGAAATAGGCCAGCATGAACAGCGAGGCCTGAGCGTGGTCATAGCCCTTGATCTGGCCAAAGAAGAAGAACAGCAGCGAGCCTGTGATCCCCGGCGCGATACCGAGGAACAGGTCGGCCCAGAGCAGCTTTTGCACCGTCTTGCTTTTGAACAGCGCCAGATAGGCCTTGATGCCACCGTGAGGCGTCGCGCCCTTGTTCACCGGTTCAGGAGCCACAATGAAGGCCAGAGCAAAGGTGAGCGGCAGGGCGATGATAATGGCCCATCCCATGAAGCGAACACCGTCAGCATAGGTGCCTATCCCTGTCTTGATAACGACCGTGGGCAGGATGAGGATCAGGATCACTCCGACGATATTGAACACCTGCCACCAGCCATAGACGCGGCTTCTCTGGTCGTATTCGGGGGCGAGAACGGCAGCCCAGCCCAACTGGCTGAGCGTGCCCATGGAGAAGCCTGCGTAGAGCACCAGCAGCCAAGCAAAGAGATAGGCAGGCGATGCCCCTGGCTGGACCATCACGAACATCATCAGGGCGGCCAGCATCAGGATCGGGCTGGAGGCGGCCATCCATGGGCGATAGCGGCCAAACCCTGTGCGGGTGCGGTCCATGGCCCAACCGATGACGGGATCAAGGCCGATGTCGATCAGACGAACCGCCATAAACACAGCCGCCACCATGCCGATCTCGAGCCCCACATAGGTGGAGTAGAACTCTGGCAAGGTCACAGGCAGGGCCACACCAAAGGCCGCAAGAGGCAGACACGGGCCGCTGAAAGCAGCGAGCACCCCGTTGGAGCGACGGTTGGACGGGCGAGCAGGGGTAATCGACATGGGAGCCTTGCCTGTGATTCACCCCACCATGCCGCGAACGCGCATTTGATGCGAGACTGGATAGCGGATCGACGAACGGGGTTGCGGATCAGGGCGAACTGGGGCCTGTAGGGAGGATGTCTTTTGTTCACGACATTCGCCGCGCCGCGACAGGTCTGGGCGCGCTCCTGCTGGCCAGCATCGGTTTTACAGGTGCGGCCTCTGCGGCCAGCCCCAGTGTTCCGCTGGCGGCCCCCGTCTCGGCCATTACCGCGCAACTGGTGATCTGTGATCGTCCGGTCGGTGTTTTCAGCGACGCAGCATCGGCCAACAGCATCACTCTCTATGCGATGGAATGGTCGCCGTTCGGATCGCGCGAGACAGGGTGGGAATCCTATGTGCCGCTGATCCAGAACGAGATCGGTTCTGGCTGCGACCCGACCTCGCAAGGTTTTGCAGAGCGTCTGGCCGCGTTCCAGCAGCAGCACGGGCTTGTGGCCAATGGGCAGTTCGATAATGCGACCTTTGGTGTGTTCAGAGGCATCTGGCAGGAGCGCCGTCCGTTCGTGATGGCGCGGGTGCGTGGGGAATGTCCTGCGCCGCCGCCGTTGTCAGAGCTGGGCTATCTGACGATTGGCGAGGAACATGCCGAGCGCCTGACCCGCCTTGCCCGCAAGGATGTGCTGGAGGCCTATCGTGCCATGGTGGCTGCAGCCCGTGCCGAGGTGCCGGAGATCGCGGCCAATCCGGAACTGATGCAGATTTTCTCGTCCTTCCGCGATCCAGAGGCCGATGCGGCCCGCTGTGCGCGCGAGAGGAACTGTGACGGGGTTCGACGTGCCGTATGCTCGCCGCACAGGACGGGGACGGCGCTGGATATCTATGTCGGCAATCTTCAGGGATATGGCGTGGATTCGACCAATTGGCACAGCCGCCGCTATATGAGCGAGACGGCGACCTATCGCTGGATGGTCAAGAATGCCCATCGCTTTGGCTTCGTGCCCTATGTGTTCGAGCCTTGGCACTGGGAGTGGACGGGTGTTTCATTTGACGCCGCGCAGGGTTCGACGCCTTAATAGGGCATGACGAGCCCATCCCCCCAAAGCTCTTCGCGTGTCCGCTCTCTGACGACGGGTGAACGTCTTCTGGCGATAGAAGTGTTCGGTCCTGCGCTAGATCTGGACCGGATCAGGATATTGCGCGCACCATGGCCTTTTAACCGTGCCTTTGTGCCGGGGCGGTGGTTCGGGCGTGAGTGGATCATCTGGCCCGCCATCTCGGTGCCTGCCGATTTTGCCGATGCCCCTCTGTCGCAACAGGCCGTGTTCATCCATGAACTGGTCCATGTCTGGCAGGCGCAGCAGGGCGTGAACCTGCTGTTTGCCAAGATCAGGGCAGGGGACAGCGTGGCCTCCTATACCTATCCGGTTCATGACAACTGCCACTGGGACGGGCTGAACATCGAGCAGCAGGCGATGGTGGTGGAGCACCGTTTCAGGCTGTCGCGAGGAATGCGCGTTCCGGCAGGAATGGATTTTTATGAGCGGATTTGTCCGGTTGGGCGTAATACGAACCCGAAAATAATCGTATGAGACTTGCGCTCGCGAGCAAACCTACTAAATGGAACTGACGCTGTTACGGTATGCGTTTTTCTATTTGTGGAGTTGTCCGTGCCTAAAGTGCTTGTTCTGTATCACTCGACCTACGGCCACATCGAGCAGATGGCCTACGCCGTCGCCGAAGGTGCGCGTGAAGTCGAAGGCGCAGTGGTTGACGTAAAGCGCGTTCCGGAAACTGTGCCGGAAGAAGTCGCCAAGGCTGCCCACTACAAGCTGGATCAGGAAGCCCCGATCGCCCAGATCTCCGAACTGGCCGATTACGACGCCATCATCATCGGTGCAGGCACCCGTTTCGGTAACGCTGCCTCACAGATGCGCGCCTTCCTAGACCAGAGCGGCGGCCTGTGGGCCAATGGCGCACTGATCGGCAAGGTCGGTGGCGCGTTCACCGCTTCGGCGACCCAGCACGGTGGTCAGGAAACGACCTTCTCGGGTCTGCATAACTACTTCCTGCACCAGGGTATGATGGTTGTCGGCCTGCCGTATTCCTACGCTGGCCAAATGAACATGGACGAGATCGTCGGTGGTTCGCCCTATGGTGCCACCACCCTGACCAAGGGTGATGGTTCGCGTATGCCTAGCCAGATTGAACTGGACGGCGCACGTTTCCAAGGCAAGCACATCGCCGAGATCGCCAAGAAGCTGCACGGTTAAGACAATGAAACAGCCTGCTATTTTCTTCGGGCATGGATCGCCCATGAATGCTCTGGGGGGAGAGTTCGCTGACGGCTGGAAGGCCGTTGGTCAGGCGCTCGGCAAGCCCAAGGGTGTTGTCATGGTGTCCGCGCACTGGGAAACGCGCGGGTTGGGTGTCACCGCTATGGAGACGCCGGAGACCATCCATGACTTCGGTGGATTCCCGGCCGAACTGCACGCCATGCAGTATCCGGCACCGGGCTCGCCTGAACTGGCGGCCCGCGTGGCGGAGCTGACGGGCGCGACGCAGACGGACCAGTGGGGACTGGATCACGGCACGTGGTCGGTTCTGGCCCATGTGTGGCCTGATGCCGATGTGCCGGTGGTGCAGTTGTCGCTGAACCGCGATCTGGATGCGCGGGGCCATTATGAGCTGGCCAAGAAGCTGCGTCCGCTGCGTGACGAGGGCTATGTGATCGCTGGCTCGGGTGACTTTGTTCATAACCTGCGGGCGTGGAAGCGCGACGGCGGCGAGGCCTATGACTGGGCCAACGACTTCAACGAAGCTGTGAAGTCGGCCTTCGAGCGTGGTGACCACGATGCGCTGGTCGACTGGGTCAATCTGGCCGAGAACGCACAGTTGTCGGTCCCGACTGACGAGCACTACCTGCCGCTGCTCTATGTGGCGGCACAGCAGGAAGAGGGCGAGCAGATCGCTTTCTTCAACGATCAGGTCGTTGCCGGTTCGATTTCCATGACCGGAGTGCGGATCGGCTGATCCTTGCCGTAATCTGAAAGAAAAGCCCCGCAGATCGCTCTGCGGGGCTTTTTCTTATCGGCGGCGGTCCAGTGCGTAGAGGCCGGGACCAGCGGCGGAGATAAACAGGAAAATGAAGCAGAACAGGATCGCCAGCTCACCGCCATTGTTCATGGGGAACACTCCGCGAGGCGCGTGGACCATGAAATAGGCTACGGCCATAAAGCCCGACAGGATGAAGGCCGCAGGGCGGGTGAACAGGCCGAATATCATCAGCAGTCCGCCCGCGAAGGCGATTGGCCCTGACCAACCCACCAGCGTGTTCAGGTCGATCTGGGCCTTTTGGCCTGGAAAGCCGAACAGCTTTGACGTGCCGTATTGCAGAAGCACGAGACCCGAGGCGACGCGCAGCGCCGCCAAGCTCAGGTCGTGCCAGTCAAAGGAACGAAGCGACATCCCGATTTCCCCGAAAGATCAGGCGCTGTTTAGGCGCTTTCCACCATCTTCTGCAGGGAAACATAGTCGGTCTTGCCGGTGCCCAGAACAGGGATTTCGTCGACCTTGATGATCTTTTTCGGGACCACCAGTTCCGGCGCGCCGTTTTCACGGGCCCACGCGCTGAGTTCGGCAGGCTGTGCGCCGTCGCGGTCGGTGACCAGCACCAGCTTCTCGCCCTTGCGGGTGTCGGGGATGGCGACCACGGCGTGGCGGTTATCCGGCCACACAGCGCCAGCAATGCCTTCAACTGCGGTCAGGGAGACCATCTCGCCACCGATTTTGGCGAAGCGCTTGGCGCGACCCTTGATGGTGATGAAGCCCTCGGCATCGACATCGACGATGTCGCCGGTATCCAGCCAGCCGTCTTCCAGTTCTTCCCAAGCCAGCGGATCGCCGCTGGTCAGGTAACCGGCCATGACGTTCGGGCCCTTGATGAACAGGCGACCGCCTGCATCCACGCCCTCGACCGGCTCAAGCTTGTACTCAAGGCCCGGCAGGATTTGGCCGACCGTACCCGGATGGTTGTTACCTGGCTGGTTCACAGCCACGACAGGTGCGGCCTCGGTCGCGCCATAGCCTTCCAGCAGTTCAACGTTGCTGAACTTGGATTCGTACAGGGCGCGGGTTTCGTCACGCACACGCTCGGCACCGCCGACGGCGAACTTCACGGTGGCAAAGTCACCCGGTTCGGCCACGCGGGCATATTGGTTCAGGAAGGTGTCGGTCGCGAACAGCAGTGTGGCGTTCACTTGCGGCAGCAGGTCGGTGATCTGCTTGGCGTGTAGAGGCGACGGATACTGGAACGCCTTCAGACCTTCCATCAGCGGCAGGATCGCACCTGCCGTCAGGCCGAAGCAGTGGAAGGTCGGCAGCGGGTTGAACAGCACCCACGACGGATCAAGCGAGATGTGGTCGGCGACCTGACGGGCGTTGGCCACGAGGTTCTGCTGGGTCAGCATCACACCCTTGGGCGTGCCGAAGCTGCCCGAGGTGAAGAGAATCACGCCCGGATCGGTGGGCTCGGTTTTGACGGCGAAACGCTTGGGCGCAGCACCGGCGGCCAGACCATAGAGCTTGTCTTTCAGGCCGATGGTCTTGCGCACATCGTCCA
The DNA here is from genome assembly GCA_023436945.1 of Pseudomonadota bacterium. Lineage (GTDB taxonomy): Bacteria > Pseudomonadota > Alphaproteobacteria > Caulobacterales > Caulobacteraceae > Brevundimonas. Next base: position 9,261 of record JAEZHG010000223.1, read on the forward strand.
GCCAGATGATCTCGGCCACGTCGCCCAGCACCTTGACCAGATCTTCCAGAGCAGCCTGCTCGATGAAGCGTTTGGCGGTGAGAATCTTTTTAACGCCCGAGGCCTTGATGGCGGCCTTCAGGTTGGCTTCACCCGAGGTGAAGTTCAGCATCACCGGAACGCGGCCATGCGTATGCAGCGCGAAGAAGGTGACGACAACGCCCATGGAGGACGGCAGCAGGATAGCCACGCGCTCGCCCTTTTCGGTCATGCCCGCAATCTTGCGGCCGAGCACGAAGGCTGCGCGGATCAGACCCGTATAGGAAAGCGGGTTACGGTCCTGATCTTCCAGAATCTCCTTGTCGCCATATTTGGCACGCGCGTCGATCAGACCGTCGATAAGCGTGGTCGTGTACAGCTTGGAATCCAGCGGTTGCCGCAAGGCGATCCTCCATAGGGAGGCCCTGATGACCTCCTTCTTTCCGTTAGGGCGGACTTCATTAGAGATACGAGCCCGTTTTGGAAAGACTCTGAAACGATCCGTGAGGATTGCAATGTTTTTCCATCAAAACTTTGCACCCGAAACTCGTTGTGAGGTGAGGGGTGCCTTGCCTAATGAGCCCGAAAAGCCGAAATAGCCCCTCATGGTCACCCTGATCGACACATTGAAATCGTCTCCGGCGCAACTTCGGCATCCGGAAAAGCAGAACCGCCCCGAATCTCCGGTGCTGCGCAAACCTGACTGGCTGCGCGTAAAGGCACCGGGCTCGGGCGAGTATAATGCCACCAAGGCCATTGTGCGCGAGAAGGGTCTGCATACTGTCTGTGAAGAGGCCGCGTGCCCCAACATTGGCGAGTGCTGGAGCCAGAAGCACGCTACCCTGATGATCATGGGTGATACCTGCACGCGTGCCTGCGCCTTCTGCAATGTGAAGACCGGTCTGCCGCAACCTCTTGATCCGGAAGAGCCGGGCAAGGTGGGGCTGGCCATCCAGCAGATGGGCCTGAACCACGTGGTCATCACCTCGGTGGACCGTGACGATGTGGCCGACGGCGGTGCTGCACACTTCGCCGAAGTGGTGCGCCAGATTCGTCTTCAAGCTCCGAACACAACCATTGAAATTCTGACGCCGGACTTCCTTCGCAAGGATGGTGCGGCGGAGGTGATGATCGACGCCAAGCCGGACGTCTTCAATCACAACCTCGAAACCGTTCCGCGCCTGTATCTCAAGATCCGTCCGGGTGCCCGCTACTTCCACTCTCTGCGTCTGCTGCAGATGGTCAAGGAACGCGACCCGAACCAGTTCACCAAGTCGGGCATTATGGTCGGCCTTGGCGAGACCAAGGAAGAGGTCATGCAGGTGATGGACGACATGCGCTCGGCGGGTGTCGACTTCATCACCATCGGCCAGTACCTGCAACCGACCCGCAAGCACGCGGCTATTGACCGTTTCGTAACGCCGGAAGAGTTCAAGGCCTATGAGGCGATTGCCCGTGCCAAGGGCTTCCTGATGGTGTCGTCGTCGCCGTTGACCCGCTCGTCGCACCACGCCGGTGACGACTTCGCCCGTCTGAAAGCGGCGCGAGAAGCGCAACTGCGTCGCTAATACGCTAATGGCTATCCATCGCGTCACGCGCATACTGCCCTATGCGCCCGATCAGCTTGCGGCATTGATTGCGGATATCGAAACCTATCCGCAGTTCGTGCCGTGGATCACCTCTATGCGCGTCTGGAACGCGCGCGAGGAGGCCGAGGGTGTTAGTGTCCGCGATGCCGAGGCCGGTGTCGGCTTCTCTTTCCTGACCGAGAAATTCTCGACCTGGGTGCGTTATGACCGTAACGCCCCGAAGGTCGAGGTCGGGCTGCTGCGTGGTCCGTTCAAGCACCTGAAGAACCGTTGGGAGTTCTTCCCTCACGAAGACGGCACCCGCCTTGAGTTCATGATCGACTTCGCGTTCAAATCGAAGATGCTCGACATGATGCTGCACGCGAACTTCGATCTGGCGGTCCGCAAGCTCATCGAATGTTTCGAGAGCGAGGCGGCACGGAGATACGGGACGAAATGACCTTCGATTTTGACGCGTCCGTGGTCGGTGC
>JAEZHG010000229.1 GCA_023436945.1 Pseudomonadota bacterium
CGGTTGGGGCCATCAGGACGTCTATTTCGTGCAAAAGCATATCTGGGCTTTGCATGAAGACGCTCCCTCGTATCGGTAAGGACTGCGCCCCATGTCCCTGAACAAACAGACTGTGACCCTGATCAAGCCACGCCGCTTTGGTGATGACCGTGGCTGGTTCATGGAAACCTATTCCGTAGCCGCCATGGAAAAACACGGCATCACGGACGTCTTTGTTCAGGACAACCAGTCATACTCGGCATTTGCAGGTACGCTTCGCGGCCTGCATTTCCAGCGCCCGCCGCACGCGCAGGCCAAGCTTGTGCGTTGCGTGCGTGGCTCGATCCGCGACTATGCGGTCGATGTGCGCAAGGGCTCGCCGACCTATGGCCAGTATGTAGCGGCGACCCTGACGGCAGAGGGCGGCGAGCAGCTCTACGTCCCTGTCGGTTTCGCCCACGCCTTCGTCACCCTCGAGGACCACACCGAGGTGGCCTATAAGGTCACCGATATCTATGCCCCCGACTGTGATGGCGGCATTGCGTGGAATGACGAGACGGTCGGTATCGACTGGCCGTTGCCCACCTCTGGTCCTGTCCTTTCGGACAAGGACAAGGCTCTGCCGACCTTCGCAGAGTTCGACAGCCCGTTTGAGTACAATGGCATCCCCCTATCGCCACTGAGCGACAGCTAACGGAGTATCTATGCGTATCCTCGTCACTGGTGGCGCCGGTTTTATCGGTTCGGCTCTTGTACGTCGTCTCGTCGAGCACACCGACCACGAAGTGCTGGTGTTTGATAAGCTGACCTATGCAGGCGTCCTGTCCTCGCTGGACCCTGTCGCGGACAATCCCCGTTTCACCTTCGTTCAGGCCGATATCTGTGACAGCGCCAAGGTGCGTGAGACGATCCAGAGCTTCCGCCCCGATGTGATCGCCCACCTCGCAGCCGAGAGCCACGTTGACCGCTCGATTGATGGTCCGGGCGAGTTCATCCAGACCAATGTGGTCGGCACCTTCACCATGCTGAACGAGGCGCTGGGTTACTGGCGCACACTCGACAAGGCAGGTCGTGACGCCTTCCGTTTCCACCATATCTCCACCGACGAGGTATTCGGATCGCTGGGCGACGAAGGCTTCTTTACCGAAACCACCCCCTACGACCCGCGCTCGCCCTATTCGGCGTCCAAGGCCGGCTCTGACCATCTGGTCCGTGCATGGGGGCACACCTATGGCCTGCCGGTGCTGGTAACCAACTGCTCCAATAACTACGGCCCCTATCACTTCCCCGAGAAGCTGATCCCGCTAATCATCATCCGTGCACTGAACGGCGAGAACCTTCCGGTCTATGGCACGGGCGAGAATGTGCGTGACTGGCTGTTCGTGGACGACCACGCCCGCGCGCTTCAGGCCGTTTTTGAAAAGGGTGTGCCGGGCGAGACCTACAACATCGGCGGCAATGCCGAACGCAAGAACATCGATGTGGTCAAGGCCATCTGCTCGATCCTCGATCGTGTGCGCCCGCGCAGCGATGGCAAGGCCTATGCCGAGCAAATCAGCTTTGTCAGCGACCGCCCCGGCCACGACCACCGCTATGCTATCGACGCCAGCAAGATCCGCAACGATCTAGGCTGGACCCCGTCGGTGACTTTCGAGGAAGGGATCGAGCGCACCGTGATGTGGTACCTCGACAACCAGCACTGGTGGCAGGATATCCTCGACAAGCGTTATGCAACGCAGCGTATCGGCACAATAAATGGCTGATAGGGTGCGCATTCTCGTCACGGGTGGCACCGGTCAGGTGGGTCTGGAACTCCAGTCCCACGACTGGCCCGCAGGCGTCGAAATCCTCGCCCCCCGTCGTGAAGAACTGGACCTTGGTGACGAAGCCTCGGTCCGCCGCTTCTTTGCAGAAAATGCACTGGGCGCGGTGATCAACCCTGCGGCCTATACGCAGGTGGATCGCGCCGAGACCGAGGTGGCAGAGGCTTTTCGTGCCAATGCCCTCGCCCCTGCCCTGCTGGCTGAACTGACAGCGGCAGCGGGTATTCCGCTTGTCCATGTCTCGACCGATTATGTGTTCGACGGCACGTCGGAGCGCCCCTATGTCGAGAGCGACGCCACCCACCCGACCAATGTTTACGGCGCATCCAAACACGCCGGTGAACTGGCGGTTCTGAGTGGCAATCCGCGCTCGGTCATTGTGCGCACAGCTTGGGTTTTCAGCCGCCACCGCAGCAACTTCGTCAAGACGATGATGCGCCTTGCCGCCTCCAAGCCCGCACTCAGCGTGGTGGGAGACCAGCACGGTTGCCCGACCAGCGCGCACGATCTGGCCAAGGCATTGGCGACCATCACCCTGCGCCACATCGACGATGCCAAGGCGCCGACGGGCATCTATAATTTCGTCAATCAGGGCAGCACCACTTGGGCTGGATTGGCCCGAGAGGTGATGAAGAACCTGCCCGAAGGCGGCGTACCTGTAACCGATATCACCACCGCCGATTATCCGACGCCTGCGTCGCGTCCGGCCAACTCGCGTCTGGATACGCGAAAAATCGGTCAGGACTTCAATATTACCCCACGAAACTGGGAACAGGCTGTCCAAGAAACCGTTGCTGCGTTGACCCAGCAAGGAGCTGATTAATGAAGGGTATTATTCTGGCTGGGGGCTCGGGCACACGCCTGCATCCCATGACGCTCGTAACGTCGAAACAGCTAATGCCTGTCTACGACAAGCCCATGATCTATTACCCGCTCTCGACGCTAATGCTGGCGGGTATTCGCGAGGTTCTGATCATCTCCACGCCGCGCGATACGCCTAATTTCCAGGCGCTGCTGGGCGATGGGTCGCAATGGGGCATGGATATCCAATATGCCGTGCAGCCTAGCCCTGACGGTCTGGCACAGGCCTATATTATCG
>JAEZHG010000249.1 GCA_023436945.1 Pseudomonadota bacterium
GTGGTGGTCGCAGTGGTGGGTTCAGCGGTTTCGGTGGCTCGGGCGCGCGTGGCGGTTTCGAGGATATCGACCTATCGGACCTTTTTGCCGGATTTGGTGGTGGCCGCGGTGCGGGTGGCTTCGGCTCGGGCAAGGGCTCGGACATTCGCGCGACGCTGGAAGTCAGCCTTGAGGAAGTGATCGCCGGCACGACGCGCCGTATCCAGTTCTCGGACGGGCGTATGGTGGATGTGGCCATTCCCAAAGGTGCATCGGATGGTCAGGTGATCCGTCTGAAGGGTCAGGGCGCGCCGGGGCGTGTTCAGTCGGGCGATGCGATGATCGAACTGAAGATCATGGTGCACCCGATTTACCGTCGCGATGGGGCGGACCTTTATATGGATCTGCCTGTCTCGGTTCCCGATGCGGTGCTGGGGGGCAAGGTCACGGTACCGACGCCGGAAGGCAAGGTGATGATGAACATCCCCAAAGGCTCGAACTCGGGCAAGGTACTGCGTCTGAAAGGGCGCGGGGCCTTTGCCGATCACCAGCGTGGGGACCTGTTTGCCAAGCTGATGGTCACACTGCCGGACGGTGAAGACGAGCAACTGATCCAGTTTGCCGAAGAGTGGCGCAAAAATCGGCCCTACACGCCGGGCAAGTGATGGCGTAAGGGCAATCTGCGTTCTGTGGTGGTGAGTCTGTCGCTCGCTGCCTTCATGAAGGGGAGTGCTGCCGATGACCGTCGTAAAGCCGAATGTGAAGCCTGTGCGTCCGGGGTTCTCTGCGGGGCCGACTGCGAAACGTCCGGGCTATTCGACGGGGGCATTGCCTGAAAACCTGCAGGGGCGCGGTATTCGCGCGCCAGAGGTGGCGGAGCGGTTTTCCTATGCGTTGAAGCTGACCGCCGAGATTCTGGAAGTACCGGAAGACTATGTGCTGGTTTACACGCCGGGCTCGGATACGGGCGCGGTGGAGGCGGCGCTTTGGGGGATGCTGGGGGCCCGTCCGGTGACGGTGGTGGCTTATGAGAATTTCGGTCTGACTTGGGCGGCGGATGTTCGCGATCATCTGAAACTGAACCCGACGGTGGTGAAGGCTCCTTGGGGGGAGCTGCCGGACCTGTCGCAGATCGACTGGTCGCAGGATGTGGTCTTCCCGTGGAATGGCACGACTTCGGGTGTGAAGGTGCCGGACGGGGAGTGGATTGCGTCTGACCGTGAAGGTTTGAGCATCTGTGATGCAACGTCGGCGGCATTTGCCCAGCCTCTGCCGTGGGACAAGCTTGATGTGACGACCTTCAGCTTCCAAAAGGCACTGGGGGGCGAGGCTGGCGTTGGGGTGATGGTATTGTCGCCGCGTGCGGTGGCACGTCTGGATGAGAATGTTCCCGCGTGGCCTGTGCCCAAGGTGCTGAGGCTGACGGACAAGGACGGCAAGTTTGATCGCACGCTGGCGGATGGTGTGGTGATCAACACCGCGTCCGTTCTGACGATCGAGGACTGGGTGGATGCGCTGGAGTGGGCCAAGTCGATTGGCGGGCTTGAGGCTCTGATCAGTCGGACGAATGCCAACTATGCGGCGCTGGAAGCCTGGGTCGAGAAGACGCCGTGGATCGATTTCCTGCCGCAGCGCGAGGACATCCGTTCGACCACTTCGGTGTGTTTGAAGTTCACGGACGAGCGAATCTCGGCGCTGGATGACAAGGCTCAGAAGGCCTTTGTGAAGCGTTTCAAAGCGCTGCTGGAAGTCGAGGGGGCGGTCTATGACATGGAACCGCACCGCAATGCGCCGCCGGGGCTTCGTTTGTGGTGCGGTTGTACCGTAGAGACTGCGGATGTGGTGGCGGCGGGACCGTGGCTTGAGTGGGCGTTTGAGACGGCGGTCGCAGAAATCGGATAAATCCGTCTGCTAACGCGCGACAGGGTGTGATTTACGGGCTATAGGCTGCTACCGCGTTTTACTCGCGGAGATCAGTGCAGTGGCTAATGTTGCGGTAGTCGGCGCCCAGTGGGGTGACGAGGGCAAGGGCAAGATCGTGGACTGGCTGTCCAATCGCGCCGATATGGTGGTGCGGTTCCAGGGCGGCCACAACGCGGGGCATACCCTCGTTGTCGACGGCAAGGTTTACAAGCTGGCGCTGCTGCCCAGCGGTGTTGTGCAGGGCAAGCCCTCCATCATCGGCAATGGCGTGGTCGTGGACCCGTGGCACCTTGTTGGCGAGATCGAGAAGATCGAGGCCCAAGGCGTCAGCATCAGCCCTGAAATCCTGACGATTGCGGACAATGCCTGTCTGATTCTGCCGATCCACCCCGCGCTGGATGTGGCGCGCGAGGCGGCGGCTTCGGCACCGGGTGCGAAGATCGGCACGACCGGTCGCGGTATCGGGCCGGCCTATGAGGACAAGGTCGGTCGTCGCGCCATCCGCGTTTGCGATCTGGCCAATGAAGAAGACCTGAAGGTCAAGATTGACCGTCTGCGTTCGCACCACGATCCGCTGCGTGCGGGTCTGGGTCTTGAGCCGATTGATCCCGAAGCGCTGCTGAAGCAGTTGCTGGAGATCGCGCCGAAGATTCTGCCTTATGTGAAGCCGGCGTGGCGTGTGCTGGATCAGGCCCAGAAGGCTGGCAAGCGCGTGTTGTTCGAGGGTGCGCAGGGTGCGTTCCTCGACGTTGACCACGGCACCTATCCCTATGTGACTTCGTCCAACACTGTGGCCGGTCAGGCCGCAGCGGGTTCGGGCCTTGGTCCGCGTGGCGTGGGTTATGTTCTGGGCATCGTGAAGGCCTATACCACCCGCGTGGGTGAGGGTCCGTTTGCCTGTGAGCTGGACGATGAGGTTGGCGAGCATCTGGCGACCGTGGGCCGTGAAGTCGGTGTGAACACCGGCCGTGCGCGTCGTTGCGGCTGGTTCGATGCGGTGCTGGTGCGTCAGTCGGTGGCCATCAATGGCATCGACGGTATCGCCCTGACCAAGCTGGACGTTCTGGATGGCCTGAAGACGCTGAAGATCTGCGTGGGCTATCGCGTGAACGGCGAGGTGCTGGATTACCTGCCGTCGAGCCTGAAGGATCAGGCGGCAGCGGAGCCGGTGTTCGAAGAGCTGGAAGGCTGGACCGAGAGCACGGGCGGTGTCCGTAGCTTCAAGGACATCAATGCCAATGCGATCAAGTATGTGCGCCGCATTGAGGAACTGATCGGGGCTCCGGTGGCGCTTCTGTCCACCAGTCCGGAACGTGACGACACCATCCTGATGCGTGATCCGTTCCAAGGCTAATAAGCTTAGCTGGAAAAGGGTTTTTAACACCCTTGCTATAAGGCTGCTCCCGATACTCGGGGGCAGCCTTGTTTGCTTTAGATACTAAGTCGATGCAGAAGATCGCGCCTGTTGTGAAACGGGTGGTGATTGTTGACGCCAATCCAGCCAGTGCGCGCTTAATGTCGGACCTGTTGAAGGGGTTTGGCTGTCGCGACGTGGCGGTTGAGGCGGATGACGAACGGATCATTGATCTGGCCCGCGAGATGGAGCCGGGTCTGTTCATTATCGAGCGGGCAGGGCCGAAGCTGGATGGCGAGAAGCTGGCGCGTCGTATTCGTCGCTCAAGCCTGTCGAGCCGCCGTGCACCGATCATCATGGTGACGGCAGAGGCGACAGCCAGCGTGATCAAGGGCGCGCGTGATGCAGGCGTACACGAGTTCCTGAGAAAGCCTTTCACCAGTGGCGACCTTTATCGCCGCATCGAGAATCTTGCGACCAAGCCGCGCGATTGGGTCGAGGCGGTTGGCTATGTCGGACCTGACCGTCGCCGCTTTAACTCCACGGACTATGTGGGGCCACGCAAGCGTAAGGCTGATGCTCAATCGGGACTGATGGACCAGTCGGGTATCAAGGATCAGGCCATGAAGATTTTGGCCTCGGCAATTACCCAGTTCAACAGCGATCCGGTTCAGGCGGTGCGCGCTATCCGTGAGCAGTCGCGTATCCTGAAGGCGATTGCGGTCAAGAATGGCGATGCGCCTCTGGCGATTGCTGCGGCGGGTCTGGATACGGAGCTGGACCTTGGCCACGTGACGCTGGCGCAGCTTCAGGGGCCTATCCGTCAGATACTGGCCTTGGCACCGCCGGAGACTTTTGCGCGGCAGGCCTGACGGGCAGCGGACATGAAAAAGGGGCAGCCGGTGGGCTGCCCCTTTTTGTTTATTAAGAGCGATCAAGCCTCGACGAGGTTGCGCTCGAGTGCTGCGGCTTGCATGGCCTTTTGCAGTTTCTCGAAGGCACGAACCTCGATCTGGCGGACGCGCTCGCGGCTGACGCCATAGTGACCGGCCAGTTCCTCAAGGGTGACCGGATCGTCCTTGAGGCGGCGTTCTGTCAGGATGTGCTTCTCGCGGTCGGTCAGCTCTTCCATGGCTTCCTGAAGGAGCGACATTCGGATGTCGCGCTCTTCATCGTCGGCCAGTTTCGTTTCCTGTGACACAGCCTCGTCATCGGCCAGCCAGTCCTGCCATTCGGACTCACCGTCCGAACGCAGGGGAGCGTTCAGCGAGGCATCACCGCCGAGGCGGCGATTCATGTCGATGACGTCCTGCTCGGTCACGCCGAGCTTGGTGGCGATCTGTTCGACATGCTCGGGCAGCAGGTCGCCGTCCTCGAAGGCCGAGATCTGGCTCTTGGTCTTGCGCAGGTTGAAGAACAGCTTCTTCTGGGCGGCGGTGGTGCCCATTTTGACCAGCGACCACGAGCGCAGGATGTATTCCTGAATGGACGCACGGATCCACCACATGGCGTAGGTCGCCAGGCGGAAACCCTTGTCAGGGTCGAATTTCTTGACGGCCTGCATCAGACCGACGTTGCCTTCCGAGATCACTTCGCCGATCGGCAAGCCGTAGCCGCGATAACCCATGGCAATCTTGGCCACGAGGCGAAGGTGGGAGGTGACGAGACGGTGGGCGGCCTCAGGGTCCTGATGCTCACTCCAGCGTTTGGCGAGCATGAACTCTTCGTCTTTGGTAAGCATCGGAAATTTGCGGATTTCCGAGAGATAACGGGACAGTCCCTGTTCAGGCGACATTACCGTCAAAGTCGTGTTGGCCATGGATCCCTCCGACCGGAAAGCAAGCGGGCACTTCAGCTTTGGCCACCTGTGTGCACCATTGCCTCACCCCTCAATGAATAGAGATGGTGTTCCGTTGCATGGTTTTAAAGGGGCGAAATCGCGTTTGAATTGCGATTAGCTAAAATCAGCCGGATGCATCTCTTTATGTTGAGAGACTAATTAGCACACTGTCTGTTGCTAATCAAGCGCAAGCAGGCGGGCCTCCAAGGCTTGCATATCTGCGGGCGGGGCTGTTTCGAAGCGAAGTTGCTCGCCGGTGATGGGGTGCACAAAACCGAGGATGGCGGCGTGTAATGCCTGACGCACAAAACCTAGGTCGTCCAGAATGGCGCGAACAGGGGCTGCAGCCGCGCCGGAGCCATAGACGGGGTCACCCAACAGTGGAGCGCCGACAGAAGCCATGTGCACGCGAATCTGGTGGGTGCGGCCTGTATGCAGTGTACAGGCGATGCGCGAGGCGAGCGGGGCACCGTTGGCCTTTGCGGGCTGGCCGAAGGTTTTCTGGACCACATAGTCGGTGATGGCCTGACGACCGCCATGCTTCAGGACGGCCATCTTCTTGCGGTCGTTCAGGGAGCGGCCGATCTGGGTGTCGATGCGGCCGTTGATGGCGTGGGGCGTTCCGCGGGTCAGAGCGATATAGGTGCGCTCAATGTCGTGGGTGGCGAACAGGGCGGACAGGCCTTGGTGAGCGGCATCGGTCTTGGCTGCGACCATGACGCCGGAGGTATCCTTGTCGAGGCGGTGGACGATGCCCGGACGGGCGACACCGCCGATGCCGGACAGACTATCTCCACAGTGGTGCAGCAGGGCATTGACCAGGGTTCCTGTCTCGCAACCGGGCGCAGGGTGGGCGGCCATGCCAGACGGCTTGTCGATGACGATCAGGTGCTCGTCTTCATAGAGCACCTGAAGCGGGATGTTCTCGGGTTGCGGTTCGGCCGGAGCGACGGGGGGCAGGGTGATGGTGTAGAGGCCAGCGATGACCTTGCCCTTGCCGGATGCCAGAGCTGTGCCGTCCTTGGAGATCGCGCCTTCGGCCAGCAGTGCTTGAAGGCGTGCGCGGGACAGGGACGGGAAGGCCTCTGCCAATGCCTTGTCGAGACGCACGCCGGAGGCCTGTATTTCAGCCGTCAAAGTTTCCGCACTGCCAGATTCTTCAGCAGTGAAATCAGCGTTTTCGTCGTCAGTCAGCATTGGTTCATTAGCCATGCGGTGTGATTAGCATGACTTTATAGCTCATGCCCTATCGGCTTGGGTGGAATGAACACTGAAGGGTGTGGGCATGAAAAGGGTGCTGGCGGTAATAGCCTTGGGCGCAGGGGCTGTTCTGATGAGCGGTTGCGCGACCATGAGCGAAGACCAGTGCATGGCTGGCGACTGGGGCGGCACGGGCTATCAGGACGGTTTGAATGGCCGTCAGGAAGAACGTTTGGAGGACCACGCCAAGGCCTGCGCCAAATATGGCATTGCGCCCAATCCACAAGCCTATTTCTCGGCGCGTGAGCAAGGACTGCGGACCTATTGCCGATGGGAGAATGGCTTCCGAGTTGGGCGCAGTGGGGGCAGCTATTATGGCGTCTGCACCCCTGCCGAAGAGCGCGATTTCCTTCCTGCCTATCAGGACGGGGTGACAATCCACGGGGCAGAGACGGCGATTTCGAATGCCGAGAGCGCGGTGCGTTCGGCAGAGGCGCGTATTCGTGACCGCGAGGACAAGCTGGACGCCAAGCAGCGCGAACTGCAACAGGATGGGCTGAGCCGTGAGGAGCGCGAACGTATCCGCGCACGTATCTCCGAAGTCCGTACCGAGCTTCGTCAGGCCCATCGCGACCTGAGGGATGCAGAAGATGACCTTCGTTCTATCGAGTTCGAGGCGCGCTCGGTGATCCGGTCGGTAGGTAGTCGATACGGCGTCTGGTAAAGAAAACGCCCCGCAGAAACTCTGCGGGGCGTTTTGCTCTCTAGCCTGTAATCGGACTTAGCCGATTTGCGGGTCCAGCGAACCCGAGGCGTAGCGCTTGGCCATCTGTGCGGTCGACAGCGGCTTGATCTTGTCGGCCATACCTTCACAGCCGAACTGCAGGTAACGCTCTTGGCAGAGCTTGCGCATGGCTTCCTTGGCAGGCTTCAGATACGAGCGCGGATCGAACTCGCCCGGCTTTTCCATCAGCAGCTTACGGATGGCACCGGTCATGGCCATGCGGTTGTCGGTGT
>JAEZHG010000267.1 GCA_023436945.1 Pseudomonadota bacterium
GCACCGAAGCGGTCGAAGGTGAAGTGACCAAGAAGAAGCGCCGCCGTCGCCGCAAGCCCAAGGGCGAGCGCGCGCAGGTGAGCGGTGAAGCTACCGAAGCCGTTGAAGGCGAAGCGACTGATGCGGCTCCGGCTGCTGAAACGGCTGAAGGCGAAGCGGTTCCGAAGAAGAAGCGCCGTCGCCGCCGTGGCAAGAAGCCTGTGACCGAGGCAGGCGCTGAAGCCGCATCCTCGGATCAGGCCGAGGTTTCGGGCGAAGCTGTTGGCACCAATGAAGAAGGTCCAGCACCTGTTGAGGGCGAAGTGGCCAAGAAGAAACGCCGCCGTCGCTCGCGTAAGCCTAAGGCAACGACCGAGGGCGGTGAGGCAGCTCCGGCTGAAGCTCCTCCTGCCGAAGCCCCGCAACCGTCCGCCGCCGATCCGGCGGGCGAGGCTTAAGTACCAGCGCGGGTTTCTGCATGGATGAAAGCGCCGCCCCGCAATCCATCCGGATTGATCTTTGGCTCTGGCACGCCCGCTTCTTCAAGACGCGGGCGCTGGCGGCCGAGATGGTGTCGAAGAAGAAAATCCACCTGACCCATCAGGGGCGACAGGTGCGGCTGGATAAGCCCAGTCGCACCGTCCACGTCGGCGACGAGATCATGTTCAGTATCGGCGGTCGCGTCACACAGGTGAAGGTGCTGGCCATAGGCGAGCGTCGCGGGCCAGCCACCGAGGCGAGGGCGCTTTACGAAGACCATTCGCCGAAGGACCAGCCCCGTCCCGTCGCCAAATGGGATGGTGACCGCAGTGGTCGCGGACATATTTAAGGGCGCAGACCCTAAAGCCTGCGCCCCTTTAATGCCGCTGAGGCGTTCTCTTACTGGACGAACTCGCCTTCGATGTGCATCTCGACCTCGTCGCCTAGCATGGGCAGGCCGTAGGTGATGCCGAAGTCCGAGCGTTTGATCTTCAACTCGCCGTCAAAGCCCGCGCGGTACTGGTTACGCATGGTTCCGGCCTGATTGAACTCGACCTCGATCTTCACTTCCTTGGTGACGCCCTTGATGGTCAGGTTGCCATAGACATCGGCCTCGTTCGGATCGTCATTGTCGATCACGATGCGGGTCGAGGTGAAGGTGGCGGTCGGGTATTTCTCCACCTCGAAGAAGTCGGCGTTCAGCAGGTGGCGCTTCAGTGCGTCGTCATTGGGTGCCACATCGGCGATCGGCACCGTGGCGGTCAGGCTGCTGTTGGCCGGATTGGCTGGATCGAGCTTTAGCTGTGCCTGAACATTGACGAACTGGCCCACATATTTGGAGAAGCCGAGGTGATCGACTTCCCATGTGATGCGGCCATGGCTGGAATCGAGGCGATAGTCGCCAGCGCGGACCTCGGACGGATTTTTGGTGAAAGGCGACTGGGCGACAACGACGCCTCCCAGAGACAGCGCGGCGACAGTGGCCATCAGCAGGCCGGGTTTCAGCATCTTCTGCATGGGGGCTCTCCGGTTGAGGCAGGTTCCAATCAACACTTCAGACAGTGTGATGACGCCGTTGTTCACTGGCAAGCGAAGAAAAAACGACCCCTACGACCAATGTGACGGGCTGATCGGTTGACGTAGAGCGCCCAAGGGGGCATTTCCCCGCGCTCGTATAGCCGCCTTGGCTCAAGCTTTTCGGAACCGATTGCCGCAATGACCTACATCGTCACCGACGCCTGCGTGAAATGTAAGTTCATGGACTGTGTTGAAGTCTGTCCGGTGGACTGCTTCTACGAGGGCGAGAACTTCCTCGTCATCGCTCCGGACGAGTGCATCGATTGCGGCGTCTGCGAACCGGAATGCCCTGTGGACGCCATCGTGCCGGACACCGAGGACGAGCCGGACGGCAAGTGGCTCCAGATCAATGCCGAATACGCCAAGGTTTGGCCGAACATTACCGTCAAGGGCACGCCGCCTGCCGACCGTGAAGAGTTCGAACGCGAAACGGGCAAGTACGAGAAGTATTTCAGCCCGAAGCCGGGTAAAGGTTCCTGAGTTTTTCGCCTTTATCTGAACACAATTGATCTCTCCCGCAGTATGACGCTGCGGATATTTTGAGATTGATCAATTTTATGGTAGGTTCCTCCCATTCAAACGGATGGTTGCGCAGTCATGCGCGTTATCCGAGTTTACGACAGACCCCCGCTTGATTGACGGGGGCGGCCAGAGGTTCGGTGATCCGGTACCAAGTTTGAAATGGGCATATGACTTTCTAGCCGACGGGCCATACGTCCGGCGGTCGGGAAGCTTTCGCCGTTTCTAACCGTTCCGTATCTCCGTCCATTTGTGCCGGGAAAGGAATGTCATGACGAGCAAGTCCGGTCTGGAATTCAAGGTTGGCGATGCTGTGGTCTATCCGGCCCACGGTGTTGGCAAGGTCGCTGCGATTGAAACTCAGGAAGTCGCAGGCATGTCCCTGGAGGTCTATGTCGTGACCTTCGACCACGAGAAAATGACCCTGCGCGTACCGACCAAGAAGGCCGCAACGGCTGGTCTGCGTACGCTTGCTGCCGACGACACTGTCTCCAAGGCTCTGACCACCCTGAAGGGCCGCGCCCGTATCAAGCGCACCATGTGGTCGCGTCGTGCGCAGGAATATGAAGCCAAGATCAACTCTGGCGACCTGATCTCGATCGCCGAAGTGGTTCGTGACCTCTACCGTGCCGAAACCCAGCCCGAGCAGTCCTATTCGGAACGCCAGCTGTATGAATCGGCTCTGGACCGCATGGCCCGCGAAGTTGCCGCTGCCAACAGCATCGACAAGGACGCCGCTATCGCCCTGCTGAGCCAGGCTCTGGCTGCCAAGAAGCCGGTGGCTTCGGCCGCTGCTGCTGAAGCAGAAGCCGACGACGAGGCTGAAGCCGCCTGATTGGCGCTTCCCCGTTGCGGATAAGAATAAAGGCCCGGATGTTTCCATCCGGGCCTTTTTCTATGTCAGCGACTAAGCGAAGCGCTTAGGACAGGACCACGATGGCAACGCGGCGGTTCTGCGAACGGCCTTGGTCGTTGTCGTTCGGGGCGACCGGGTTCGACTCACCGTAGGAGATGGTCGACATGCGGTTCAGGGCGATGCCCTGGGTGCTCAGGAAGCGACGGACGGCTTCGGCGCGGGCTTGGCCCAGACGCTCGTTGGCGGCTTCGTCACCGCGCGAGTCGGTGTGGCCCTGGATTTCCAGATAGACGTTGCGGTTTTCCGACTTCAGGCGCTGGGCCAGTTCGGCCAGACGCTGTTCGGCTTCCGGCGACAGGGTGTTGGCGTTGGTCGGGAACTTGACCGAGTCGTCGGACAGGACGACTTCGTAGAGGAACTTGCCTTCGGCCAGTTTGTGCGCCGCGTTAGCGCGAGCGAGTGCCTGGTTGGCAGTGCTTTCAACGCCGGTTACGCGGGTGTCGACTTCGGTGACGCGCTGGTCAACGACAGCCAGATTTTCACGGACGAACTTGTGGCTGGCACAGCCGCTGGCAGCGACGCCGATGGCGAGAACGGCGCCGATGGCAAGGGCTTTGCGGTTGGTGAAAGTCATGAAGTTGCTCTCTGAGGACGACGGGAGGATCACCCGCCTAGCTTCCAAAGTGAAATAATCGTGAGACTAAAGACCATGAGAGGGCTGAATATGGGCAAAACCTTGTTAGTTTTCTCCGTAATTGTCCAGAAAGCGGCAATATATTTTTGAGTTCGCCACAAGGTTGGCTCATAGGCGCGGTTGGTTGTGCATGGGTATGTCGCACCGCGCGACCGGGTCATGAGGATGCAATGAGCGCCATCAGACGTGCAGATCTAAAAAGAAAATCTGCCTTGGCCATAATGGCCAGTCTGGGTGTTCATGTGATTGTGCTCGGCTCCATATGGGGCATACGGACTTCAGGTGATCCGCCATTTGAAGAGCCTGAATCCATGATTGTGGATTTGATGGATCCGCCTGCGCCACCGCCTGATCCAGAACCTGAACCCGCGCCGATGGGCGAGGCGTCAGAAGTGCCGACCCCGTCACAGGCTGCCCAGACGCAGCAGGCGGCAAAGGCTCCGGAAGTGAGTGCGAAACCCTCGACTGCCCCGCCGCCACCGATCCACCGGACGCCGCCACCAAAGATGCCTGTCGAGACGGTTCAGGTCGCCTCGGTCGCGCCGGTGCCGAATATGAGGTTACTGGGTGAGGGCGAGGTCGCGGGCGCACTGGTTGCAGGACAGGGCGCAGGGGGCGGAGCTGGAGAAGGTGGTTCTGGCGGTGGAGGTAGTGGCGGTAACGGACAGGGCGGCACCTGTGACATGGCCGGACGGCTACAGGCCATGGTTCGCCGTGACAGCCGTGTTCAGTCCGGCGTGCGGCAGGCCCAGCAGGCTTTGAATGCAGGACGGCGGCCCATGGTGATCTGGGATGGTGACTGGGTTCAAAGCAGCGGTCAGGAGGGGCGCGGTCTTGCCGGTGTCAGACAGGCCATCGCGGTCGAGATCGCCTTTGCGCCTCGTGAATGCCGGATGCAGACCGTACGGGGGATGGTGGTTCTGTCTCTGGGCGATGATGCCGGCTCGCCCAGACTGGCGCTGGGCACAGGCCAGTGGCGCTGGGGGGAACTGGCGACCCGGTAGATGTAATTACTTTATTACAAATACCGACCGTCAAGTGATTACATTGGGTAATATTACGGCCTGAAGAAAAACGCTGATTTTTCTTCTTTATTCATTTCAAGTAACTTTGATCTCCAGACCAGAAGAAGTTAGGCAGTTTCAGGGATTTCCGCATTTCTGCCACATTCTAATCAGGTCTAAAGGTCACCCAACTCCTTAAAACACGTCGTTATTCACGTTTTTGTGGGATCGACCTTCGCTCTGACCGCGTTAGCGTGGGGTCAAAGGCAACATCACTTCAAGTGATGGGAAGCAGGGAGGGCTGCTGGATGGTACAGGTTTGGGGATTGGAAACGGCTCGCCAGATACTGTTTGACTGGGCCGAGCGTCGCGTGAGCGAGGCC
Source organism: Pseudomonadota bacterium (assembly GCA_023436945.1). GTDB lineage: Bacteria > Pseudomonadota > Alphaproteobacteria > Caulobacterales > Caulobacteraceae > Brevundimonas. The sequence goes on from JAEZHG010000267.1 coordinate 4,993, forward strand.
GCAGCCAAGCAAGGTCTGGCTGTACAGTTCGAAGGGGTCGAGGCCTGGTTGCTGGCGCAATCGCCCACCACGCTGGAAGAAGCCGAGCGTGTTCTGGCTGTTATTGACGCTTTCGAGAGTGGCAACACCGAGGGTCTCGATGTTCTGGCCAAGGGTGGCGGCGAGCATCGTCGTGACGGCGTTTCGGAATCACGCATCAACAACAGCTTCGCGCCAAGAGCCTACGGGCCCGTCGGTGGACGGGCCTGAGGCCTGACTTGGGCGAGAGGTCCCTAGAAGCGGGCCTCTAGAGCCTTGTGGCGGTATTGAGCCGCAACCATCCAGCCCTTGAACGGGCGCAGGATGCCCATGCACATTGCCGCGATCAGCGGGAATGTGAAGACGAAGTGCACCCAGATCGGCGGATGCATATTGAATTCGAACAGCATGAACAGGATCATGCCGACCAAGCCGACAACCGACATAACGAAGAAGGCCGGACCATCGGCTGGATCGGCGAAGCTGTAGCTCAGCTTGCACTCGGGGCATTCCTCGCGAATGGTCAGATAGCCCTTGAGCAGCGGACCTTCGCCGCAACGCGGGCAGCGGCAACGGATGCCGGTCTTCAGGGGGCTGAGGGGCGGATACTGGGTTTCTGACACCGCAATAGCTTTCATCTGGCGCGAGACAGACACCAAGGGTGTCCGAGATCAACGTTCCATCTCGGCTTTTGGGCGCGAGGTTGCAAGTTGTCCTTTTGTCCTAGCGAAAAACATCACGTCCTTAATCGGCGTTAACCGCCGCGAAAGCGGTTAAGGTTGATGATGGTCGGGAAATGTCCGGGGCCTTTGCCACTAAACGCGCGTTGAGAACCTCTGTGGCGGCTGCTGCAGCGGGTGTGATGGCGTTCGCCCCGATGAATGCGCCTGTGGCGCTGGCCTTCCAGACCGACCCTATCGAAATCCGCGTCGGCGATAATGACGCCTTCACCCGCATCGAGTTTGCGGGCGTTGTCGGCAGCCGTGCGCGTATCCGTCAGGAAGGCCGTCAGGTCATTGTGCGCCTCGGCGCGACAGCAGCACCGGACGTCAGCCGTCTGCGTGTTGACCCGCCAAAGGGCGTGGAAAAGGTCGAGACGCGAGCCATTACGGGCGCGACCGAGCTGGTGCTGACACTGGCAGAGGGCATTGATGTCGGGACAGGCAGCGCCGATGGCGCGGTCTGGCTGAACATCCACCGTCTCAAGGCCAATGGCGCAAACGCCTCGTCCAAGGTCATTCCGGCGGGCGGCAAGATTCCGGTCAGTGTCGAAACGGTCCATGGCCGCACCACACTGCGCTTTGGCTGGGCAGGGCCTGTGGGCGCGGCGGTCTTCCGCCACGGCACGGCAGTCTGGGCTGTGTTTGACCACGCCGCGCCGATGGAGATCAAAGACGGATCGTCTGAGGGTGTCCGCTGGGCGGCGGGACCGAACTATACGGCGGTGCGCATTGCCGTGGCTCCGGGGCAGGGCGTCTCGGCCCGCGCCGATGGCTCGGCATGGGAAGTCGTCATTGGCGGCACCGGTGGTGGCACGGGCATCGACATCACCCGCGAGGATACCGTCAAGGCCAGCCTGATGGGCCGTATGGCGGGGGCTAGCCGCACCATCTGGATGATGGACCCGATGTCGGGTGACCGCATCGCGGTGGTTCCGGCACTGGCTCCGGGCAAGGGCGTAAAGACGGGGCGTCGCACAGTCGATGTCAATGTGCTGCCGACCGCGCAGGGCATGGCCGTTCTGGCGGTTGCCGACGATGTGACGGTGGAAACCGCAGGCGATCGCGTCACTATCAGCCGCCGTGCGGGGCTGAAGCTCTCCTCGCCGCAAAGCGAACTGGCGCAGGCTCCTGTGGTTTCGGATGCGCCACGGGCGGCCCGCTATGCCTCGCAGATCCTGCCTGAATGGGGCGGCACGGGGCAGGGCAGCTTCATCGCCCGCCACGCCTATCTGCGCGAAGCTTCAGAACTGGAAATGGGCCGCGCCATTGAGGATGCCCGCACGCCTATCGCGGCGCGACTGGCCTATGTGCGCTTCCTTGTGGGGTCAGGTCTTCATTACGAGGCCATCGGTGTTCTGAACGCCATGGTCGATGTCTCACCGGCACTGCTGGGTGTGGCCGAGGTACGCGGCCTGCGTGGCGCAGCGCGTGCGTCTATCGGGCGCTATGCCGAGGCCGAGGCCGATCTTTCGTCGGGTGCTGTCGCGGGTGATGCCTCGGTGCGCCTATGGCAGGGTTATATCGCGGCCCATCGTGCCGAGTGGGACAGTGCCCGTCGCCTGTTTGCCCAAGGGGCAGGGGCGGTCGATGGTTATCCGCCCGTCTGGCGCGCCCGCTTCGCCACCGCCCACGCCATGGCGGCGCTGGAGGCGGGAGACAAGGAAGGCGCGCGCGATCTGCTGGCCTATGTGTTTGGCCAGAACGATGTTCCGGCCCTCGATCAACTGGCGGCGAGGCTTGTTCAGGCCCGTCTGTTCGAGATGGACGGCAAGACCGACGTCGCCCTGAATATCTATAAGGCCGTGGGCCGCACCAATATGGACGGGGTGGCGACACCGGGCCGTCTGGGTGTGATCCGCCTCGAGATGGCCAGCGGCAAGCTGAAAACCCAAGACGCTGCCCGCCAGATGGAAAGCCTGAAATGGCGCTGGCGCGGGGATGCGACCGAACTGGCCGTGGTCCGCAGCCTTGGCGAGCTTTACCTGTCGCAGGGCCTCTATCGCGAGGCACTGACCGCGCTGAAGAGCGCAGGCCCGCGTATTACCAGCCTGCCGGGTGGTTCAAAGCTTCATGCCGATCTGGATGCGGCCTTCCGCGCCATGTTCCTTGAAGGGGCGGCGGATGGGTTGCAGCCGGTTCAGGCGCTGGCCCTGTTCTTCGATTTCCGTGAACTGACGCCTGTCGGTGCCGATGGTGACGAGATGGTGCGCCGTCTGGCGCGCCGTCTGATCGATGTGGACCTGCTGGATCAGGCTGCAGAGCTTCTGAAATATCAGGCGGAGAACCGTCTGGACGGTGTGGCCAAGGCGCAGGTCTCGGCCAATCTGGCGGCGGTCTATCTGATGAACCGACAGGCAGAGCCAGCTCTTCAGGCCCTCTGGTCCTCGCGCAGCAGCCTGTTGCCACAGGCGGTGGCCGCAGAGCGTCGTGCGCTTGAGGCCCGTGCCCTGATGGAACTGGGCCGCTATGACCATGCGCTTGAGGTTCTGGGCCGCGATGCGACGCCGCAGGCGCGTCAGGTGCGGGCTGAAATCCTCTGGAAACAGGAAAGCTGGGCGGAAGCTGCGGCGCTCTATGAGCAGGCGCTTGGAAACCGCTGGCAGGATACGACCCCGCTGACGGTGGTCGAGGAAAGCGAGCTGATCCGCGCGGGCGTGGGTTATTCGCTGTCGAACAATAATGCGGCGCTGGGCCGTCTGTCGCAGCGCTATGGCCGCTTTGCCGATGGTGCGCGCTCGCCGGGGGCTATCCGTATTGCTCTGGCAGGGCTGGATGGCGTGGGCGGCGGTTCGGCGTCCGACTTTGCCAATCTGTCGGCACAGGCCGATACCTATGCGGGCTGGATCGCCCAAACCAAGGCAGCCTTCCGCGAGCGGACGGCTCCGGCGGCACAGGCAGCGGCACCCGCAGCACCTGCCGCAACCGCAGCGCGCCCCGCCGCTCAGGCTGGCAGCTAAACACCGGACACAAAAAAGGCGGCATGCAATGGGCTTCAC
>JAEZHG010000285.1 GCA_023436945.1 Pseudomonadota bacterium
AGCGCCAACAGCGCCTTGGCCGCTTCTCGCGACGAGGCCGGATTTTGGCCCGTCACCAGCGTGCCGTCTGTCAGCACATAGGACGCCCAGTCGTCGCCCTTGCTGTAGTGCCCGCCCTTCTGGGCCAGCATGTCCTCGACAAGGAACGGCACGACCTGCGTCAGGCCCACAGCCTCTTCTTCGCTGTTGGTAAAGCCGGTGACCTTACGGCCCTTCACCAGCGGCTCGCCATCTGTACCCTTTACGTCCTTCAGCACACCCGGAGCGTGGCACACAAAGCCCGTGGGCTTGCCTGCGGCAGCAAAGCTCTCGATCAGGGCGATGGACTGTGCGTCATTGGCCAGATCCCACAGCGGGCCGTGACCGCCCGGATAGAATACGCCGTCGAAGTCTTCAGCCTTCACTTCAGACAGTTTGAGCGTGTTAGCCAGTTCGACCTGTGCATCCGCATCGGCCTTGAAGCGGCGGGTGTCTTCGGTCTGGGCGTCTTCGGCGTCGCTCTTGGGGTCCAGCGGTGGCTGGCCGCCCAGTGGCGAGGCCAGAACGATCTCGGCCCCAGCATCCTTCAATTCAAAATAGGGCGCAGCAAACTCTTCCAGCCAGAAGCCGGTCTTTTCACCGGTATCGCCAAGTTTGTCGTGCGACGTCAGGACCATCAGGATTTTCATAGGGGGACTTCCTCTCGGGTTCCTGTTTCAAATGGTTATGTCGCCGCATTGTGCCAGCCCCCTCGCCTGAACATTGCGTGAGACGCAAAAGAAAAGGGCCAGAGGTTTCCCTCTGGCCCAATCCCGTAAGCTGTCTCTGGCAACGCCAGAGGCCAGATCAGAAATCTTACTTGATTTCGACCTTGGCGCCGGCTTCTTCGAGCTTCTTCTTCAGCTCTTCAGCGGCTTGCTTCGAAACGTTCTCGACGACCGGTTGCGGTGCGCCTTCAACGAGTTCCTTAGCTTCCTTCAGACCCAGGTCGGTACGGACGCCACGGACTTCCTTGATGACGTTGATCTTCTTGTCGCCGCCGTCAACCAGGACAACGGTGAACTCGGTTTGCTCTTCGCCAGCCGGAGCGGCTTCAGCAGCACCGCCAGCAACGGCAGCAACGGCAACCGGAGCAGCGGCCGAAACGCCCCACTTTTCTTCCAGCAGCTTCGACAGTTCAGCGGCTTCCAGTACGGTCAGAGCCGACAGTTCTTCAACGATCTTGGCGAGGTCAGCCATTTTGATCTTCCTTCGGTAGGATTGGTATTAGAGAGATATGCAGAGATGCAGGAGGGTCTTAGGCGGCGTCTTTGGTTGCGTAAGCATTGAAGACGCGTGCCAACTGGCCAGCCGGAGCTTGCAGAACGCCAGCAACCTTGGTTGCCGGGGCTTGCAGCAGGCCGATGAGCTTGCCGCGCAGTTGGTCCAGCGACGGCAGCTTGGACAGGGCGTCGATGCCCTTGGCGTCCAGAACGTTGTCGCCCATGAAGCCACCAACGATAACGAAACGATCGTTACCCTTGGCGAATTCAGCCGAGACCTTAGCAGCGGTGACCGGGTCAGCAGCGTAGGCAATACCGACCGGACCCTTGAACAGGTCGTGGTATTCGCTGCCGGCTTCGGCGCCCAGCGCCTTCAGCGCCAGACGGTTTTTCACCACCTTGAACGCGCCGCCTTCTTTACGAAGGCGACCACGCAGGTCTTCCATCTCCGCAACGGTCAGACCCAGATTGTGGGTCACAACCACGGCGCCCGCGCCGGCGAAAACGCTCTTCAGCGATTCGATCGACTCGGCTTTTTGTGCGCGGTCCATTGCGGTCTCCAGAGTAGGAATTCGTCGACGAGCTTATTCCCGACGACGGATTTGGTTCATGCTCCGTACGTTGCCGTACAGAACACAAGCCGGTAGATTGTCCGAAGGAAGCGTGCCTCATCCTGCCACAAGGGCTGGATCAAGGTCTTTGCATCCCCATCTCCCCACGGCACCGGAAAGGCTATTCCGGCAGTTACGGCTTGGGTGACCCCCATGCCCCGAAGTTCTCGGACAGGACCTGATCAGTCCGAAGACTCATCAGGAAGGCGGCCTCTATACACCGCCCTACGTAAAAATCAACGCCTGACCGGCTTTTCGCTAGCGCCGCCCATCGCAGCGCCGCAGTCGAACTGCTTGCAGAACTCTGTCATCAGATCGCGGGCATAGTTTTCCTGCATACGCGCCATGGGCATGGACAGGTCGAGTTGAAGCTTAACCTGCTTGCGCGCGATCTCCTGCCCCATAGGCGTTTCGTAGAAACCGATAATGGCTTCCATTTCGGCGATCGACATCTGTTCGGCGTAGAGACCCGCCATCTCGTTCAATAGGGTCCTCATATGCGGCAGCATCATCGGGCCGGCATTCTTCTCGAACCACGCAGCCATTTGCGGGTCATAGCTGGAGAAGTCCAACTCTCTCGAAACAGTCCCGACAAACTCGTTTAGTTGCTTTTCGAAATCCGGAAGGGTCAGGTTGATGACCCGCGTCGCCAGATCGAGTGCCTGCTGGCTAGGCTGGTTCGCAACAACGACACGGACCGGGCCGCGATTGTTGGATTGAGCCGTAACCGGCAACGCCGTGCTTACCGCTGCCAGTGCCGTCAGTGCGAATAGTATGTTTTTCAAAATAGCCCCCGTGCGAGAGGCTAATCAATAACACTGATATCTATTGTGGTCTTAGGATATTTTGGGCTCGAACCTACGGATCAGTTCGGCCAGATCAGGTTCAGCAACGCTGTCGGCCGCATCGGCACGGGTCATCCATTGACGCTTGCGCTGCTCCAGTTCCGGCCAGGCGCCGAGCTGGATCAGAACCTCCAGCGGATAGACGTCCACCACGCACGGCATCTCGCGCCCGTCCTTCAGGCGCTTTCCATAGCCATACTGGCCGATGGGTTCGCTGGTGATATCGCCCTGAACGCCGGCTTCCTCATAGGCTTCCTGCGCGGCAGCAAGGTTGTCGCTCAGGTCCACCATGCGGTTGCCCTTGGCGATCACCCAGCGCTTCGTCTCGCGCGAGGTGATAAGCATGATCTCGATCTCGTCGCCCCGACGACGCCATGGCATGGCGGCAATCTGGTGGATACGTTTTTCCAGGGTCGATTTCGCCATAGAGAGTTGCCGGATACCTAAACGCCATAAGGCCCGCGACAAGCACGGGCCCAATCTCAAATCACAAAGCGGGCTTTCACCGCATCAGTCAAAGCAGGTCAACTAGGCCAAAGACCAAAGTCACATGACCCCAAGCTCCGGACACTGATGATATCGGCCCTTGTTACGCCTTGCGGAGCCAATCCGCAAACCGGCCAAGGAACCGCTTCTGGAAAGTGGCGTCGCGTTCGCTGGCAAAGGTACCGTCCTCGTTAAACAGACCGTCTTTCACCTGAACATAGACTTCCGGCTGCGGCAGGATTTCGAGATTCAGCACCACTGCGATCTGGCGCAGGTGCATCTGCGACAGGTCCGCGCCTCGCGCACCGGGCGACGCGCCGCAGACCGCAGCGCGCTTGCCCGCCCACGCATTGCCACCCTCGCCGCGCGACAGCCAGTCCAGCGTGTTCTTGGTCAGGGCCGTCACCGAACGGTTATGCTCGGGCGAAACGAACAGCACACCGTCCGCATCCTTGATGCGCGCCTTCAATTCGCCCAGCAGCTTGGGTTCATCGGCTTCAAGATCGGTGTTGTAGAGCGGCAGGTCACCCACGGGCAGATAGTCAAAGGCCATCTCATCGCCCGCCAGCTTCTCCAGCGCCTCGGCATAGGCCCGGTTGATCGAACCCTTGCGGGCACTGCCAACCACCACTGCGATCTTGAGCGTCTCTTGCATCATATCCCCGATCTGAATGTCCAAGCTTGAGGTCAGGCCTTAATAACCGCCCAGCAGCCTAGCGGTTGCGCGCATCATAGATAGCCTGTGCCTTCTCGACCTCGGGCATTTTGGTCTCGGCCCATTCGATAACCGATTTCATCGCCTGAACCAGCGTCATGCCCAAAGGCGTTATCTCGTAGGTGACGGTGACAGGCACCGTCGCCTCAACCGTCCGCGAGACCAGCCCGTCGCGCTCCATCTGACGCAGGGTCTGGCTCAGCATCTTCTGCGACACCCCGTCGATACGGCGCTTCAGCGCATTAAAGCGCATCGCTCCGTCTGCGAGCGTGCCCAGAAGCAGGAACGTCCACTTGTCCGCTATGCGGTCCAACAACTGCCGCGTCGGGCATTGGGCAGCATAGACGTCGCCGCGCTGAAACTCGGTGTCGGTTACCTGAGAGTGACCAGGTGCGGAAAAGGTGCCTTCTAGCATAGGAACTTTCCTTAGCACACCTAGTTACCAACAGTAACCACTAAGAAGGTATATGCCATGAAAGTAGCCGTCCTTGGTGCCAGCGGTCATGCTGGCTCGGAAATCGCCAAAGAGTTGGACCGTCGCGGCCATCAGGTCACCGGCATCGCCCGCACCCCTGCCAAGATCCCGACCGGAAACAACATCAAGGCCGTGGCCGGTGATGTGAATGACAAGGCTGCGCTGAAAGACGTGCTGTCCGGCCATGATGCCATAGTCAGCGCCCTAATGTTCACCAGTGCCAATGCCGACCTGCTGCTCGACCTTGTGAAGAGCGCGGGCGTTTCGCGCTACATGGTTGTGGGCGGTGCAGGCAGCCTCGAAATCGAGGGCCAGCGCCTCGTCGATAGCGAACAGTTCCCCGACGAGTACAAGCCCGAAGCCACCCAAGGCGTGAAGTTCCTTGAGCGCCTGAAGCAGGAGAACGATATCGACTGGACCTTTGTGTCCCCGTCGATCGAGTTCACCGACGGTCCGCGCACGGGCCAGTTCCGTCTCGGCACCGACAGCCCGCTTTTTGACGCCGACGGCAACAGCCACATCTCCATTGCCGACTTCGCCATCGCCTTTGTCGATGAACTTGAAAAGTCGGCCCATTCGCGCCGCCGCTTCACCGTTGGCTACTAAGCGGCAACCCGCTTCCTCCCCCAGAAGACGAGTTCACATATGAAAACCCTCATCGGTCTGACCCTCGCGACGGCGCTTGCCGCCACCGCCCTGCCCGCCTTTGCACAGACGGCTCCCGTCACTGACAACGCCGCCGCCGCACAGGCCCTGAACACGGCCCGCCAGAACGGCGAACTGGTGCGCCAGTTCTATGACATGGCCTTCAACCAGCATCAGCCGCGCGAAGCCGCCCGTCTGTTCATCGGTGACCGCTATATCCAGCACAACCCGATGGTTCCGAACGGCACCGAGCCTTTCTACACCTATTTCGAAGGCCACTTCCGCGAGTTCCCGCAGTCCCGCGCCACCATCCACCGCGTGATCGCCGATGGTGATCTGGTGGCAATCCACGTCCACTCCCAAACCTCGCCGGAAGATCGCGGCGTGGCCATCATCGACTTGTTCCGTGTCGAGAACGGCAAGATTGTCGAGCACTGGGATGTGATCCAGCCGGTGCCGGAAACCACGGCCAACGGCAACACCATGTTTACAGGCACCAAGGCCGACTAAGCCGCGCCCAAAAGTCCAAACAGAAAACGGCCCCGCAGATTTCTCTGCGGGGCCGTTTCCCTATGCCTTGAGGCAAGATCGATTAGGCGAACGAAGCCGTATCAACCTTGATGCCCGGGCCCATGGTCGACGACAGCGCAATGCGCTTGACGTAGGTGCCCTTGGCGCCCGACGGCTTGGCTTTGTTCAGAGCGTCCACGAAGGCAACAACGTTGGCTTCCAGAGCTTCTTGGGTGAACGAGGCCTTGCCGATACCGGCGTGAACGATACCGTTCTTTTCGACGCGGAACTCAACTGCGCCGCCCTTGGCGTCTTTAACAGCTTGAGCAACGTTCGGGGTCACGGTGCCGACCTTCGGGTTCGGCATCAGGCCGCGCGGGCCCAGCACCTTACCGAGGCGACCAACCAGAGCCATCATGTCCGGCGACGCGATAACGCGGTCGAATTCCATGAAGCCACCGGCGATCTTTTCGTACAGGTCTTCGGCACCGACGTGCTCTGCACCGGCTGCGTTGGCTTCTTCAGCCTTGGCGTCCTTGGCGAACACGGCGACGCGGACGTCACGGCCGGTGCCCGACGGCAGATTGACCACGCCGCGGACCTGTTGGTC
>JAEZHG010000303.1 GCA_023436945.1 Pseudomonadota bacterium
ATCACACGCTCCTGAAACACTTGCGTTGATATTGAACCGCTCAGCCAACGCGCGAACAGCCCCATAAGTCCTGTGACGACTGAGACCGCTGCAATCGCCATAATCGCCCACAAGCAGAAGACTATCGAACGGCGCAGGGGCCATATCCAGTCCGGCGGCACAGGTATGGGAGCGCCGTCACGCCCTACAACCGTTTTCCATGACCTTCTCATAGGCCGCCCAAATCCGCTTTATCGACACTCAGAAGCCTAGCTTGGTTATGCTAGATAATATCGCCGGTTTTTGAAACTGCCTGACGGGACCTTACAACTTCACGCTCTTTGATGGAGCCTTGTGGGCAGCTAAGCCTTTATTCCTATTCCAACGGTTTTCGGGGCTTTCCATGCACATCAGTCGCTTCACGGTTCTGGCGATCTTTGTCGTTCTGTCGATTGCCCTGACGGGTGCGCTGTTCTGGGAAGCCGATCTCTGGCCGCTGATGGTGGTGGTGCTGGGGATCACGGGGCTGGGGTTCTATGACCTGCTTCAGACCCGCCATTCGGTGCGCCGCAACTATCCGATCATTGGCAATTTCCGCTATCTTATCGAAAGCATCCGGCCTGAAATCCGCCAGTACCTGATCGAGGGCGACAACGAGGCCCTGCCCTTCTCGCGCAGCCAGCGCTCGCTGGTCTATGCCCGCGCCAAGGGCGAAAGCAGCGAACGGGCCTTTGGCTCCCTGTTGGATGTCTATGACGAGCGATACGAGTTCATCGCCCCGTCACTGCGCCCTGCACCTGTGGCCGATGCGGCGAGCATGCGCGTGACCATCGGCGGGCCACAATGCAGCCAGCCCTATTCGGCATCGCTATTCAACATCTCTGCCATGAGCTTCGGCTCGCTCAGCGCCAATGCCATCCGCGCCCTGAACAAGGGGGCCAAGGCGGGCGGCTTCTATCACGACACCGGCGAGGGCGGCCTCAGCCCCTATCATCAGGAAGGCGGCGGCGACATCGTCTGGGAAATCGGCAGCGGCTATTTCGGCTGTCGCACTCTGGACGGAAATTTTGATCCCGAGCGGTTCGTGGTCAATGCCACCCTGCCACAGGTCAAGATGATCGAGATCAAGCTGAGCCAAGGCGCAAAGCCCGGCCACGGCGGCATCTTGCCCGGCCCGAAGGTCACCCCCGAGATCGCCCAGATCCGCGGCGTAGAGGTCGGCAAGGACTGTATCTCGCCCTCGTCCCACTCGGCGTTCAGCACCCCTATCGAGATGATGCATTTCATCGCCCAGCTCCGACAGCTTTCGGGCGGAAAGCCTGTCGGCTTCAAAATGTGTATCGGCCATCCGTGGGAGTTCATGGGCATTGTGAAGGCGATGCTGGAAACCGGCATCATGCCTGACTTCATCGTCGTGGACGGAGCCGAGGGCGGCACGGGCGCGGCCCCTCTGGAGTTCGCAAACAACATCGGCACGCCCCTGCGCGAAGGGCTTCTGCTGGTTCACAACACCCTCGTGGGTGCGGGCATCCGCGATCACATCAAGATCGGGGCTGCGGGCAAGGTCACCAGCGCCTTTGACATTGCCAGCCTGCTGGCCATGGGAGCCGACTTCACCAATGCAGGGCGCGGCTTCATGTTCGCGCTGGGCTGTATCCAGTCGCTGTCTTGCGGCACCAACACCTGCCCCGTCGGTGTGGCGACTCAGGATGCAGGCCGCCAGCGCGCTTTGGTTGTGCCGGACAAGGCCACCCGCGTCGCCAACTTCCACCGCAACACAATCCACGCCCTAGCCGAAATGCTGGCCGCGGCGGGCATCCACCACCCTGCCGATCTCGGGCCACAGCATCTGGTGCGCCGCGTCAGCTCTTCGGAAATCCGCCTCTATTCGCAGATTCACACCTATCTGAAGCCGGGCGAGCTTTTGGCACAGGGCGAGCAACACCCCTTCTATGGCCTGTCCTGGAAGCTGGCCAGCGCGCACAGTTTCGAGGCCGAGAAGGGCTATTCGGCCTTCAACGATCTGGAACTGAACTAATCTTTGCGACCCCATGCCCTCCTTAGGGGCGAGCCTCGCCCTTTCGCATGACCAGATACCCGATCATGCCTATGGCTGCGCACACTGCCCAGATAATCAGGAAGACTGATTGCTGTTTTGGCTCCAGATTGGCCCATTGCAGCGGAGAGGGCGTACCTCGCCTCCCCATCATGAACGGCCACGTAAAAGCAGCAGCAGTAACGCCGGCCAATATCATTAGCCCCGCGCCTAAACCTCCCATAGCAGACAGAGTGGGCGCGGACGCATTGGCTTCGTTAAGCGGAACAGGGCCGACCGCCTGATTTCGGCAGCCCTCCAGATAGTCGACCAGCTCTCTCGATGGCATTCGCCATCCCGCCCCCATTGGAACCAACAGCAGCGCACCTTTGAGCCTGTAGGCAGGCTGAGCTAAGAAGAGGTGTCTAGCTTTATAAAGCTCGAAACCATCCAGCTCGCTCCATCGCACCATAGGCTTCATTGCCCCGATTGAAGGCCTGATGTAGAACCCTTCAGAGGTCACAATAAGCCGTTCAGGATTGATTGTGCCAAGCGCCGACCACAGGGCCAGATACCCGAAGCCAGCGATACATGCGTAATGGACTAGCGGGCTACCGCTGCTCTGGGACATGCGCCACGCCGAAGCTGCCACAATGACGCATATCACGAGCGAAACAAACGCGTGCCAACGCGAGCTTTCTATGACGTCCCGCCCAATGGCCAAGGCTCTCTCCCCTACAGATTTAGATAAAAAGCTGACACCCTCAATCAGCTCGTAATCTTCCTCATCCCTGCCCAGATCCCCCATAGGCAGGCTGCCCAGACGGCGAAAATGATCCATAGGCGGGCGTCGGGCATATCCCAGAGCCCCTGCCCGCACAGGCCGTTTTGGCACGCTTTCATGAAGGCATAGGCCGAGACCAAGCCTACGCCGGAACCGATGGCGACCAGCCCCCACCCTGCAAACTTGCTCGCACCCTCGTTCGTTATTCTGGACAGGTTTATCGGCGGCGCTTTGATCGGCGAGTTTGTCTTGGCATAGACCTGCCCAGACCGGACCGGAGCCGTGGCCTGCTGAGGCGTTGTTTTCGGCGCAGGCTTTTTGGCCACCTCGACCAGAGGCCGCTGCGCCGATACGGACGCGGACTGCGTGGTCAGTTGATAGCGTTTGCGCGCCTCTTCCAGATGATCGCAGACCTTATCAAGTCGGTCTGCGAACATATCCGTGCCGTCTGCACTCCATCCATCACCGAGGTTCAGGCTCTGTTTTGCCCCGGTATCCTGATGCAGATAGTGGCAGACAAGAGTGCGGTGCTTGCCACTGCCCTTGATGGCGAAGTCGGTAATCTGCGGCCAGTAAACCCGAGTCGGTTCTGCGAAAAATACCGGCTGATAGTGCAGCCCCAAATGATCCAAGACCATGTGCTTGGGTTTGAAAGCCCCGCGCATCCGCCACAGGGCAACGATTAAAATACCGAGCGCGATGAGGACCTTGGTCCCGTAAATCCGGCCGTCATTCGTGACCAGAAAAGCCGTGAAGAAGAACAGGGGCAGCGCCCCTCTGAATGCTGCTGAAGCTCTGGCTCCAAAAAGCACTTCTGACTGCACAGCACCCCTCCCCAGATCGTTTTGCCAGCCCTAAACCGGCAACGCCGTCGTGTATTTCACCTGACTGAGGGCGAAGTGCGAGGCGGCCGTGGCGACGTTTGCATGGTTTAGAAGATCACGCATCAGGAAACGCTCATAGCCCGCCACATCCTCGGCCACAATGCGTAGCAGATAGTCCCACTCGCCCGACATGGAGTGGGCCTCCATCACCTCGGGTTTGGTGTTCAAAAACGCCTCGAACGCCTGTCGGTCATTGGGCGAGTGCGATTTCATCCGCACCTGACACATGACGTTCACGCCGCGCCCGACCAGATCGGCATCCACCAGCCGCACCTGCGCCCTCAGCACGCCTGACTCCTCCATCGCCTTTATCCGACGCCAGCAGGATGCGGGCGAAGACCCCACGGCTTCCGCCAGTGCCGCGTGGCTGATCGATGCATCCTGCTGAAGAAATCGCAGGATTCGACGATCAACATCATCCAGAGAGGTTTGTTTCATTTTTTAACCCGTTCTGAAACGAACAAATCAGAAGTGCATTTTTCACGGCACCTTTTGAAAGGCAATCGCATATTCCGTGATGGCAAAATGTTAGCGGCCTATGGGAGGGCTATAAGGGAGACAAGACGATGGCCAGCCACGTGCTGCAATCGCCGCCTGAGGGGGCATCCAGCGACTGGACCATTCCGCAGAACTGGTCCGCCTATACGTCTGAGGAACACGCCCTGTGGGACGTGCTCTATGACCGCCAGTGCAAGCTCCTGCCGTCCCTCGTCACGCCCGCCTTTATGCAGGGCCTCGACATGCTGAAGCTGTCGGATGGCGGCATTCCGAATTTCGAAGAGCTGTCCGAGCGCCTCTACAAGCTGACCGGATGGCAGGTTGTGGCCGTGCCGGGTCTGGTGCCGGACGAGGTCTTCTTTGACCATCTGGCCAACCGCCGCTTCGTCGCGGGCAACTTCATCCGCACGCCGGAACAGATCGACTATCTGCAAGAGCCGGACGTTTTCCACGACGTGTTCGGCCACGTGCCTCTGCTCGCCCACCCTGTCTTTGCCGACTATATGCAGGCCTATGGTCAGGGCGGCCTGAAGGCCATGAAGCACGACGCCATTCACAACCTGTCGCGCCTGTATTGGTACACGGTCGAGTTCGGCCTGATCAAAGAAGGCGACGATATGAAGCTCTATGGCGCGGGCATTGTCTCGTCGCGCACAGAGTCGATCTTCGCACTCAACGACGCTTCGCCGAACCGCATCGGCTTTGACATGAAGCGCGTGATGCAGACCCGCTATCGCATCGACGACTTCCAACAGACCTATTTCGTCATCGACAGTTTCGATGACCTTCTGACCCAAACGGTCGAGACCGACTTTGCGCCGATCTATGCGCAGTTGGCCAGCGAGGCCGAGTACGAGCCGGCGGACGTTCTGCCGACCGACCGCGTTTATAACCGTGGCACCCAAGTCTGGGCCAACCGCGTCACGGACAACTGATTTCACCCGATTCTAGCTCGCCCCTAAGATCGGGGTGACGACCAGCAAGGAGACCATTCCCATGGCCATTACCGCTGAAAACCCCATCGGCCTCGACGGCTTCGAGTTCGTAGAGTTCACCAGCCCCGATCCGGCCGCCATGAAGGCGCTGATCGAACAGCTGGGCTTTGTGCCGACCCACACCCACCCGACCAAGAAGATTACCCGCTACAAGCAGGGTCAGACTAATCTGCTGGTCAATGACGAGCCAACCGGCCAAGCCGCAGACTTCCGCGCCGAACACGGCCCGTCGGCTTCGGGCATGGCTTTCCGCGTGGCGGACGCCCAGCAAGCCTATGACCTCGCTATCTCGCGCGGTGCGCACGCTGTTGACGCCTCGGTCGGCGCTCTGGGCGCAGACGCCAAGGTGCTGCAAGGCATCGGCGGCTCTTACCTGTATCTGATCGACCAATACGGCGAAAAAGGCAGCATCTACGACAGCTGGAACGAGATCGCTGGCTGGCAGGAAGCCGAAGCCGCCAACTCGGTCGGCCTCGATATCCTCGACCACCTGACCCACAATGTGAAGCGCGGCCAGATGCGCACCTGGTCGACCTTCTACAACCAGATCTTCGGCTTCGAAGAGCAGAAGTATTTCGACATCAAGGGCAAGGCCACCGGCCTGTTCTCTCAAGCGATGATCGCGCCGGACAAGGCGATCCGTATCCCGCTGAACGAGTCGCAGGACGAAAACTCGCAGATCGAAGAGTTCATCCGTCAGTACAACGGCGAAGGCATCCAGCACCTCGCCATGACCACCGACAACATTTACGAGACCGTCGAGAAGCTGCGCGCCCGTGGCGTGAAGCTGCAAGACACGATCGAGACCTACTACGAGCTGGTCGACAAGCGCGTCCCCGGCCACGGCGAGGACCTTGAGCGCCTGCGCAAGAACCGCATCCTGATCGACGGCAACGTCGGCGAAGAAGGCCTGCTGCTGCAGATCTTCACCGAAAACCTGTTCGGCCCGATCTTCTTCGAGATTATCCAGCGCAAGGGTAACGAAGGCTTCGGCAACGGCAACTTCCAGGCCCTGTTCGAGTCCATCGAACTGGACCAAATCCGCCGCGGCGTAATCAAGGTCGACGCCTGATCCTTAGGCTATAAGACTACGGAAGGCGGGGTGGAAACATCCCGCCTTTCTTTATGCGCGCTATCTGGAAAAATAGGCGGGCTGCCCATTGGGGATACAGCAGCCCGCGCTGGAGTCTTCAGGGGAAGAAACGCCGTCCAAAAGGACTTGCACACGGTCTATGACGCAGTTAGCGCATCGACAGAATGCAGTTTTTCTAAACAACTAGCGAGATAAGCTTCAATATCTCTTTGTTTTACAGAAATATTTCAAAGCTACGATTTAGCTGAGCTTAGCCGCTCATCGCTTTCCAACACACCGCCTGCCAAGGTCAGTTTGCGAGTGCAGCGTTCGGCCACGCTAGGGTCGTGGGTGCAGATCAGGAATGTCGTACCCGTTTCGCGGTTCATCTCGCGCATCAAATCCAGCACCGTATCGGCGCTCTCGCGGTCGAGGTTACCTGTCGGCTCGTCCGCGATCACCAGATCGGGCGCATTCATCAGCGCGCGGGCAATAGCCACCCGCTGTTTTTGACCACCGGACAGGCGCGTGGCGGGAAAGTCGATGCGGCTCTCCAGCCCTACGCGTGTCAGCAACTCTGCGGCTCGCTCGCGCATCTTGTGGCTGATCCCGCCAGCAGGGGCCGCCGCCGGAAAGGCCACATTCTCCAGCGCCGTAAAGTCCGGCAGCAAATGGTGAAACTGGAAGACGAAACCCAGCTTCTCGTTGCGGAACAGCGCCCGCTTGCGCTCGGAAAGCGTATCCACCCGCTCGCCCGCAATCGACAGTTCGCCCGATGTCGGCTTCAGCAACAGGCCGACAATCGACAGCAGCGTCGACTTGCCTGATCCCGACTGGCCCAGCAGCGCGACCAACTCGCCCTTGTCGAGCGATAGGTCGATACCTTTCAGCACGCGCGTTTCCTCGTCGCCGTTCTGGAAGATTTTCTCGATGCCCTTGGCGTTCAGAAGCTGGGTCATTGCTGGATCGCCTCCAGAGGATCAACCTTGGCGGCACTGCGGGCCGGAAGGATAGACGCGACCACCGCACCGATGGTCGTCAGGATAATGGCAGCGACATAACCGCCCTGCTCCGGCGCGATGGGCAGAGCGGATGTGCCATCCGCCTTGGTGATGCCCTCAAGGAAGACGCACAGCCCATAACCAGCGCCACAGCCGATCAGCGCCCCGACCAGCCCGATCAGCAGTCCCTGCAACAGAAACACCCAGACGATAAATCCGCCCGACACACCAAAGGCGCGCATAATCCCCACCTCGCTGCGGCGGCGATAGGCCGACAGAACCAGCGCACTGGCGATGCCGATGATGATCGAGATCAGCGAGAAGACCTGGATCATGGTTCCGGTCTGACCTTGAGCCTGAAGCGCGCTTTCAAGGCTCTCGTTCTTCTCCTGCCACGGCGTGACGCGAAGCCCTGTCGCATCGCGCAGGAAGGCGGCCATGTCACGCGCCTCATCAGGGTCTTTCAGCTTCACTTCGATATTGGTGACGCCTTCTGGCAGTTCGAACAGTGGCCGTGCCGTCTGAATCGGCATGAAGGCCACCCGCTCGTCGAGGCTTTGCAGGCCTGTACGGAAGATACCGTTGACGGTCAGTTGGCGATCCACACCGCGCTCGGTGCGTAGCAGCACCGACTGCCCTGCCATAAGGCCGAACTCCTCGGCCATCTTAGCCCCGATCAACAGACCATCGGCCGTCATCTGGCCTGTGCCGCTGATGATCTTGGGTGTGATCGACGAAATCGCGTCCACACTGGCCGGATCAACGCCCAGCACCGACAGCGGAGACACCGCTTCACCCTTTACCAAAAAGGCGCTGCCGGAAATCTGCGGGCTGATAGCAGAGACCTCGTCGCGGGTGCGGAGCAGGTCCGTGACCATGGGCCATTCGCGGATTTGCTTGCGTTGCAGGGTCGAAACCAGCGCCACAGCCTCGACCGGATGCTCGCCCTCCAGCACACGCGCCACCCGCGTCGGGGCCTCGATACTGACGTGGGAATTGTTGCCGGTAACCTGTTCGGTCAGTCGGACTTCCAGCCCCGCAATCAGGGCGGTGATGAACACAAACACCATCACACCGAGCGCCACACCCGCCACCAGCAATAGCGTCTGCAGCGGATTGGACAGCAGGTAGCGTCTGGCAACCTTGAGAGCGAACACGATGCTTACTGCCCGTCCGTCATGATCGGGCGCACGCGCTGTCCTACCCCGACCTTGGCCGGATCAAGTACGATCACCGAACCCGCCGAAACGCCCTTTGTGATGATGGCGTTGGTTGAGGGCCAACGCTCGATCTCGATTTCGCGCTGCTCGATACGGTCGTCAGAGCCGATGGTGTAAACCTTGGGCGAAGTCGTGGCATCCACCACCGCACGGCGCGGAATGGTTATGCCGCCCTCGCGGGTTTCGACCACCACCGTAAGATCGACCGACCGCCCCGGCGAAAGGCCCGCATTACCATCGGGACGCAGCTTGATCAGACGCGCGCCCGTAGAGGCGTTCACACGCGGGGCCACCTCTGTAACGCGCGCCGAGAAGACTGCTTCCGAACCCGATACCGCCGCTCGCGCCATCATCCCCGGGCGAAGCGCATCGGCATAGGCTTCCTCGACCTCGGCCTGAATCTCGGCACCGGACGAAGATCCCATCTCAAACAGGGTCTCGCCTGCCCCGACCACCTGACCGTTGTCGATGGGCCGGAACAGAACCACGCCATCCATGGGCGCAAGGATGATAAACTCGCGGGCGCGTTCGGCCGAGGCCTTCACCTGCGCCGAGGCGGCTGCCAGATTAGCCTCGGCCGACTGAAGCGCGATGCGGGCATTATCCAGCGCTGCATCTGCCGCAAAGCCACGATCATGCAGGGTCTTTGTACGGTTGAAATTCAGTCGTGCCTCGGTCACCTCGGCGCGGGCCGCACGTTCGCGGGCAAGATCGGCCTCGGTCTGGGCCTGTTCGACATTGGCGCGGATCACCGCCAGCGCTGTGCCAGCAGCCACCACATCCCCGTCATCGGCCAGCAAGCGGATCACCTGCCCCGGATTGGGCGACGAGACCTGAACCAGATCATCGGGACGCACTCGGCCAACAACAGAGATGCCCTTCTCTATCGTCTGGGATGTCACTTCCCACACAACGACCTCGTCGGGCTGGCTCATTTTCCAAGCCACAAATCCTGTCAGGGCCAGCGCGGCCACACCGGCAACAGCCCAGCCAACCGTCTTGCGCTTAATGGTCATATTCACTCCACCACACCCTGACATGCCCCGATCGGTTACCGGCCATACGGCTTAGGTGCCAATAGCTTAGATGCATGTGCCCCGCTTCAGTTCCAATAGATTTTAGAGAAAGCACGCTTTCCCATTCAAAACTCTTGATTGCCCGCCAAATACAACTTCTTGGGGTGGTAATGGCGGGCGATTTCAGAAATAAACGCCCCCGAGCCACGCGCGCGACGGCCCATAAGCGCACGAAGGTTCCAGTTTTACCGATTTCACAGGCTTGGCCGTGCCGAGCCTGTGACGAGTTCCGGAGTTTATCTGAGTAATGGGCAGTCCCCCTACGAATTCGTCCACGCAAAGCCTGGCCAAGACGCTGAGCTGGCCGCACCTGATTGCGATGGGCGTTGGTGCCATTGTCGGTACCGGTATCCTGACCCTGATCGGCATCGGTGCCGACAAGGCCGGCCCCGCAGTTCTGGTTTCATTTCTGATCGCAGGTTTTGTCTGTGCCTGCGCAGCGCTTTGCTATGCCGAGATGGCCTCGACCATCACCGCATCGGGCAGCGCCTATTCTTATACGCTGGTCGTGCTGGGTCAGATGGTGGCCTGGATGGTCGGCTGGAGCCTGATCCTAGAATACAGCCTTGTGGTCAGCGCCGTAGCCGTCAGCTGGTCCGGCTATGCCGCCCCGCTGCTGCATGACTGGCTGGGCATCCCGATGTCTCTGATGGCTGGCCCACACGCCGGTGGCGTGGCCAATATTCCGGCCCTGCTGATCATCTTTGCCATTGCAGGCCTACTACTGGTCGGCACCAGCAAGAGCGCGACCTTCAACCTCATCCTTGTGGTGGTGAAGCTGTCTGCGCTGGCGCTGTTCGTCTGGTTCGCCATGCCGCATTTCGATGCCGCGAACCTTCAACCTTTCAGCCCCTACGGCTTTGCCAGCACCATGAATAATGACGGCGTAGAACGCGGCATCATGGCCGCCGCCGCCATCATCTTCTCGGCCTTCTACGGCTTTGATGCCATCGCTACCGCTGGTGAAGAAGCCAAGAACCCCAAGCGCGATCTGGCGATTGGCATAATGGGTTCGATGGTCGCCTGCGCCCTGATCTATGTGGTGATTGCGCTGGCCGCTCTGGGCAGCACGCCCTTCCTGCAGTTCGCCAACAGCCCCGAGCCGCTGGCCCTGATCCTGCGTCTGCTGGACCAGCCGTGGGCTGCAAAGTTCCTTGCCGTGACCGCCGTCCTGACGCTGCCGACGGTCATTCTGGCCTTCCTCTATGGTCAGAGCCGCGTGTTCTTTGCCCTGTCGCGTGATGGTCTGCTACCCAATACGCTGGCCAAGGTCTCTGCCAAGGGCGCTCCGGTTCGCATCACCATCTTTACCGCCACTCTGGTGGGCGCCATCGCCCTGTTCCTGCCACTGGGCGAGATCGTGGCGCTGGCCAATGCCGGTACGCTGATCGCCTTCAGCTCGGTGGCCCTGTGCATGCTGATCCTGCGCGTGAAGAAGCCGGACATGGAGCGAGGCTTCAAAACCCCGCTGGCATGGGTGATTGGTCCAATCTCAATCGCAGGCTGCCTCTATTTGATGTTCAGTCTGCCCCAGAAAACCCTTCTGTGGTTCCTGATCTGGAATGCGATCGGCGTGGCTGTCTATTTCCTCTTCAGCAAGCGAAACGCCGCTAAACTGAAAAACCAATAGATTTAAAGGCCTCCCGAATCCCGGGAGGCCTTTTTTATATTTCATATCAAGTGCCAAACCTTTGCCGTAGGAACAGCCTAAGGTCGCGGGTGTTGAATCCATAAGGCTTGGCTAGACCAGGCACCGTCCCCCACACGGAGTAAAACATGAGCATCATTACGCGCGGTCTCCTGATCGCCGGCAAGGAAGTGCCTGCCAGCAGCAACGCCACCGCAGACGACGTATCGCCGTGGACCGGCGAAGTCTTCGCCAAGGTTGCCGCAGGTAAGGCCGCCGACGTTACCGCCGCTGTTGACGCTGCCGCCGCCGCCTTCCCTGCATGGTCCGCCATGAGCCCGTTCGAGCGCCGCAAGATCTTCCTGCGCGCTGCCGACATCATGGAAGCCCGCACCGAAGAAGCCGTTGAAGTCATGGCTGGCGAAGTCGGCGGTGCCCGCCCCTGGGCCGCCTTCAACGCCAAGCTGGCCGCTGAAATCCTTCGCGAAGCCGCAGCCGCCATCACCCAGCCCAAAGGTCAGGTTCTGGCCACCCAGATGCCGGGCGTCAGCTCCTATGCCAAGCGCGTGCCTTACGGCGTCATCGCGGCGATCTCGCCGTGGAACGCACCGTACATTCTGGGTGTCCGTGCCATCGCCATTCCGCTGGCCGTCGGCAACACCGTTGTGATGAAGCCGTCGGAAGACGCGCCGATCTCGTGCGGTCTGTTCATCGCTGACGTGCTGAAGGAAGCCGGCCTGCCGGACGGCGCTCTGAACGTTGTCACCAACGACATCGCTGACGCTGCCGAAGTCGTGAACACCCTGATCGCCGACCCGCGCGTGCGTCTGGTGAACTTCACCGGCTCGACCCACGTGGGCCGTCTGATCGGTATCGAGGCTGCCAAGCACCTCAAGCCGGCCATTCTGGAACTGGGCGGCAAGAACCCGTTGGTCGTCCTCAAGGACGCAGACATCGACTATGCCGTGCGTCTGGCTGTCTTCGGTTCGTTCATGAACTCGGGCCAGATCTGCATGTCGACCGACCGCGTCATCGTTCTGCGCGAGATCGCCGACAAGTTCACCAAGGCCTTTGCCGAAGCCGTGAACAACCTGCCGTATGGCGACCCGTCCGATCCGAAGACCTTCGTGGGTCCGGTGGTCAACAAGCGTGCGGCTGAGCGCGTTTCGGCGATCATCAAGGACGCCATCGGCAAGGGCGCGACCGTTCTGGCCGGTAACGGCGAGATCGAGGGCGACGAGAAGACCCTTATCAAGCCGGTCCTGCTGACCGACATCACCAAGGAGATGGAAATCTACTACGGTGAAGTCTTCGGTCCGGCGACCGTCCTGCACGTCGTCGACAGCGTCGATGAAGCTGTGGCTCTGGCCAACGACACCGACTATGGCCTGACCGCTGGCGTCGTTTCGGAAAACCTGAAGGAAGCCCTGTCGGTCGCCAACCGCATCGAGTCGGGCATTGTTCACGTGAACGACCAAGGCATTGCCGACGAGCCGATGGCTCCGTTCGGTGGCGTCAAGAACACCGGCTATGGCCGCTTCGGCGGTGACAACGGCGTGGACGCCTTCTCGGTGACCCGCTGGATCACGGTTCAGGATGAAGGCCAAGCCCACTAATCGTGGTCTGACCTACTGAATAGAAAAGGCCCGCCGAAGCGATCCGGCGGGGCTTCTTCTTTTGTCTGGAGACTATATCTCCTCGCGCCGCTGCCTGGCCTTCACCGCACGGGCAGCGAAGGTTGGCAGAACCAGAAGCGTCAGAGCCGTGGCGGTCAAAAGCCCGCCGATCACCACAGTCGCCAGCGGCTTTTGCACCTCCGCCCCTGCCCCATGGGCCAACGCCATCGGGATAAAGCCGACGATCGCCACCATGGCCGT
This sequence comes from Pseudomonadota bacterium, assembly GCA_023436945.1. GTDB lineage: Bacteria > Pseudomonadota > Alphaproteobacteria > Caulobacterales > Caulobacteraceae > Brevundimonas. The sequence continues at coordinate 13,049 of JAEZHG010000303.1, forward strand.
GGTCAATACGGCCCGCAGGCGGCTGAACGCCCCCTCGATGGCCGCATCCATCGGCAGCGATCCATTATCCAGCCGCTCGCGGATCGCTTGCATCAGCACAAGCCCGTTCAGTGTCGCCACACCGGACACGGCGATGAAGCCCACCGCTGCGGACACAGAGAACGGCATCCCCCGCAGCAACAGCGCCAGCACACCGCCCACCAGTGCCAGCGGCACACAGGCGAACACCAACCCTGCCTCTGCGAACGATCCCAGAGCCATAAACAGCAGGATGCCGATCAGAACGAAGACCACCGGAATAACCAGACCCAGACGCTGCTCGGCCCGCTTCAGGTTTTCAAACTGGCCACCCCACGACAGTCGAACACCCGTCGGAAGATTGATCTCGGCCACCTGTTTCTGGGCATCGGCGACGAAGCCGCCCAGATCGCGGCCGCGCACATTGGCCTGAACCACCATACGGCGGCTGCCATCGTTGCGGCTGATCTGGTTCGGGCCTTCGGCGCTCTGGATACGCGCCACCGACGACAGAGGCACCATGGCCCCTGAAGGCGTCATGACACCCAGCGCCGCCAGCGAGGCCGGATCGTTTCGCGCTCCATCCGGCAGACGCACCACCACCTCATAGCGGCGGTCGCCTTCAAAGATGCGGCCCGCAACTGCCCCGCCGACAGCCGCCGAGACGGTTTCCGATACATCTGCAGCCGACAGCCCATAGTTGGCCGCCGCAAAGCGGTCGACGCTGATGGTCAGGGTCGGTAGGCCCGATGCCTGTTCCACCCGCACATCCGCCGCCCCTTCGGTCTGGCGCAGCGCATTGGCGACCTGATCGGCCACCTTCTGCATGGTGTCGAAATCGTCGCCATAGACCATGACGGCCAGATCGGTACGCACACCGGAGATCAGTTCGTTGAAGCGCAGCTCGATCGGCTGGCTGAACTCGAACGCATTACCGATCTGCTGGCTGGCGCTTTCCTCGATACGGGCGATCAGATCTTCTTTCGCCAGCTTGGGATCAGGCCAATCCTTACGATCCTTCAGAATGATCACACTGTCCGAGATGTTGGGCGGCATGGGGTCCACCGCCGCCTCTGCCGTGCCGGTCCGCGAGAACATGGTCTCGACCTCGGGCTGAGCCGTAATCACGCGCTCCAGAGCCATCTGCATGGCCATGGACTGCTCCAGCGACGCAGACGGCACCCGTAGCGCCTGCATGGCGATATCGCCCTCGTCCAGCGTCGGGATGAACTCGCGACCCAATGTGGTGAAGCCGATAATACCCACGATCACCGCCGCGATGGCCGACATCAACACGATCTTTGGCCGTGCCACGGCCGAACGGATAGCGGGCTGGATATATTTACGGGCGTGTTTCAGCAGGAAGGTTTCGTGCTCGACAGCCTGTCCCTTGTCATCGACATGAACAGACTTCGGCTCGCGCACCAGTAATGCCGCCATGGCCGGAACGAAGGTGAAGGAGAAGATAAACGCCCCCACCAGCGCCAGCATGACCGTCGCGCCCATGGGCACAAAGGTCTTGCCCTCTACGCCTTCCAGCATCAGCAGCGGGGTGAAGACCAGCAAGATGATCAACTGGCCAAAGGCCGCAGGCTTGACCATCTGGCGCGCAGAGGACGCCGCCACCATAAGCCTCTCGCGTACGCTCAGCGCCCTGCCCAGATCCGCCCTCTGCTGGCCCAGACGCAGCAGGGTGTTTTCAACCACCACCACCGCGCCATCGACCAGAAGCCCGAAGTCCAGTGCACCGAGGCTCATCAGGTTACCGCTGATGCCAAAGCGGTTCATGCCGATCACAGCGAAAAGAAAGCTGATCGGGATCATCATGGCCGTGATCGTCGCCGCGCGGATATTACCCAGCAACAGAAACAAGACCACGATGACCAGCAACGCCCCCTCTGTCAGGTTGCGCGCCACGGTAGCGATGGTGGAGTTCACAAGGGCGCTGCGGTCCAGAACCGTCACCGCCTCGATACCGGCAGGAAGCGTGCTGCGGATTTCCTCCAGTCGCTCGCCCGCAGCCTGTGCCACGGTGCGGCTGTTGCCGCCTGCGATCATCAGGGCCGTGCCCAGCACCGCCTCGTGGCCATCGCGGCTGGCACCGCCCAGACGCGGGGCCTGACCGATCTCGACAGTGGCCACATCGGCCACCCGCACCACCAGACCATTGCGGTTGACCACAGGGGCTTGCGCCAGATCATCGATGGTGGAGGCCAGCGCATCGGTACGAACCGTCAGCGCCTCGCCTGCCCGTTGCACATAGCCCGCACCGGCTTGGGTGTTGGCGCGATCCAGCGCCTGAACCAGTTCCGACAGGCCGATGCCATAGGATGACAATCGCGCCATATCGGGGCGGACCGCATATTCCTTCACATAGCCGCCGACCGTATCGACGCCAGCTAGCCCCGCCGCCGTGCGCATCTGGGGCGCGATGATCCAGTCCTGAACCGTGCGCAGATAGGTGGCGCGGTCTTGCGGCGTATCCAGAATATCGCCTTCCGGCGTCATATAGGTGCCGTCGGCCTGCCAGCCCGCCTTGCCCTTTTCGCTGATGTTCTCGGCGGTGAAGGGCTTGAAATCGACGGTCCACATCAGAACCTCGCCCAGACCCGTGGTGATCGGGGCCATGGCGGGCTCTACGCCATCCGGCATAGACTCGCGGGCCTCGGCCAGACGCTCGGCAACCTGCTGGCGGGCGAAATAGATGTCGGTCTTGTCGGTGAAGATGATCGTCACCTGACTGAAGCCGTTGCGGCTCAGCGACCGTGTGGTGGTCATGCCGGGGATGCCCGCCATGGCCGTCTCGATCGGATAGGTGACCTGTCTCTCGATCTGCTCGGGAGCCAGAGCGGGCGCGACGGTCGTGACCTGCACCTGACGGTTGGTGATGTCCGGCACAGCATCAATGGGCAGTTTGGTCAGTTGGAACAGACCGAACAGCGCCACGATCAGGGTCGCCAGAACCACAAACCAGCGGAAGCGGACCGACTGGTTGATAAGGGAGTTAAACATGGACTTATGCCTTCCCTAGTGGCCGTGTTCGGCTTCGCCCTTGGCCAGTTCGGCCTTGAGCAGGAAGGCGTTGGTGGCGGCGATACGCTCGCCGCCCTCAAGCCCGTTAAGGATTTCGGTGCGACCCGATGCTGTGCGGCCCGCCAGAACCGGAACGGCCCTGAAGCCGCCCTTCTGGACCACGAACACATAGGTGCCGCCTTCCAGCGTCTGGACCGCTTCGCTTGGCACAGTCATGACGGTAGATGCGCCCGACTGTCCGGTGATAACGGCCCCGCTGACAGCCGAGCCTGCGGGCGGCAGCGTGCCGGATGTGGCGCGTGCGCGGATCACTGTCGCGCCGCTTTCGGCCATGCCCGCATCTGCGGCCACGCCCGTAACCACCGCCTCAAAGTCGCCCGCAGGTCCGCTGACCGTCATGGCCGAGCCGTTGCGGACTACGGCAGCGAGTGCAGGCGGGGCGTTGAATACAAGCTCGACACGTGCGGGGTTGGTCACATCGGCCACCACGCCCCCCGGGGCGACAAAGCCACCCGGCCCGACCTGAATATTGCCCACCACTCCGGCAATCGGGGTGGTGATGCTCAGGCGACCGCTGGCGGTTGGCGATCCGGCTGCGGATGAACGTGCGCCCGCCGCCCTCGCGCCTGCCTGTGCGCTCAGCATACGGGCGCGGGCAGCCTCGACTTCCTGCGTCGCGACAACCCCCTGCTCGGCCAGATTACGGGTGCGCTGATAGGACTGACGCGCCACCTCGACCTCGGCAGCGGCGGCATCGAATTCCGCCCTGAAGGTCGCGGCCTCTCCGCTGACGACGCTGACCAGTGCCTGCCCTGCCCGCACCGTTTGACCGGGCGAGACCAGAACGCGCTCGATCCTGCCACCGACGGTCGCGGCCACCGTGGCACGCGCGTCGATCATCGGCTCCACACGGCCCGACAGGCGCGTTTCCGCACCACCACCACGACCGATAGATACGATGGTGATGCCCGCGGCCTCGATCTGTTGCGAGGTCAGTTCAACCGAGCCTTCTGGCGCTTCGGCCTCTTCCTCTGCGGGCTTTTCGACCTGTTCGGTCTTGGCCGCGGGTTTGGCCTCATCGCCTTGGCTGACCCAATAGATACCACCAGCAAGGATCAGGGCGAGCGCCGCCACACCACCGACCAGAGCGGCCTTACGCGTTTTGAAACCGCTCATCACAGTCCCCCTTCAAATGGAATGCGGCCATCCAGCCGCGCCAGATCAATCTCGGAGCGCACGCGCGACAGGCGTGCCTCGACAGCTCCTTGGCGGGCGCTGATCAGGGCCGTGCGAGTGGCCCTGAGTTCCATTTGCGAAATCCGTCCGGCCTCGAAACCGATACGCGCCAAGCGATAGGCTTCCTCTGCGGCGCTGACGCCCGCATCGGCGGCACCGACACGACTGGCCGATGCCGAAAGACGTGCATTGGCCGCCATCCGTTCGGACTGGGCTTCCTGACGCACCGAGGTCACACGGGCCTGTGCGGCCCTGAACTCGGCACGGGCGGCATCGATATTGCCTGCGTTACGATTGAACAGAGGCAGCGGCACGCTAAGCCCCACGGTCATGGCCGTGTCGCCCTCGCCCATGCGGGTCACACCCACATTGACGCTGACGTCGGGTTTTGCGGCAGCTTCCTCGATTGCGATGCGGCGCTGTGCAGCCGTGCGCTGCGCCTCGGCCACACGCACCGCAGGGGTGCGGTCAGCCGGTGTTGGCGTGGCCGCAGAGGGTTTATCCAGCAAACTGTCGCTGATGCTGGTGACTTCACTATCGACCATGCCCAGAGCGCCCAGCAGCGCAAAGGCCGCATCGCGCTCGGCCTCGGCCTCTTCAAGTGCGGCGCGGGCGGCGGCGGCTTCGCTCTCGGCCTGAATACCGCGCAGCAGAGGCTCGCGCCCCTCGGTGACCAGTGCCATGGCGGCGCGCGCATCGGCCAGCGTCAGGGTCAGGCTTTCCTTGGCCAGTTCGGCACGGCGCTGGGCTGCCTCGGCATCGGCATAGGCCAGCGCAAGACGCCCCGCGGTTTCGGTCACGGTCTGGTCACGCTGGAGCACAGCCACACCGGCATCGGCGCGGGCGGCCTCGACGCGGGACGTGCGACGCCCCCACAGTTCCAGACTTTGCGAGACCGATACGCTGCGGTCCGCACTGTTCAGTCCGGAATATTTGCCGCTGCCATAGGCGTTCTCGACGCTCAGATCCAGGACAGGGTTGGGCCGCGCACGGGCCTGACGAACCCGTGCCTCGGCAGCATCAACCATGGCACCCGCCTCTAACGAGGAAGGCAAATG
>JAEZHG010000009.1 GCA_023436945.1 Pseudomonadota bacterium
AAGCTGAAGGGCGCGACCCTCTGGGCTGTTCAGGCCGAAGACCATTATCTTCGTCTGCATACAGATCGAGGCTCGGACCTGATCCTGATGCGGCTGTCCGATGCGCTGGAGGAGTTGGACGGATTGGAGGGCGCGCAGACCCACCGTAGTTGGTGGGTCGCCAAGGAGGCTGTGCGTCAGGTCGCACGCGGTGACGGACGCGCGACGCTGACACTGGTGGACGGCACGCTGGCCCCCGTCAGTCGCCGCCACGCCCGCGCCCTTCGCGAAGCGGGTTGGTGGTAATCAGACCCAGTTGCCGTGGAAGGCCGCGGGCAGCGCCACATCGGCCCGCCATGTACAAACCGGGCCATCCTCGATCCGCGCCAGATCGAGCAGATGTAGCTCGCTGACACCTTCCTTCAGATTGACGCTCGGGCCAATCAGCCACGCATCGGCCTCCGATGTGCCATCGGGCTTGGGCACATAGACCATCTCGTCGGTCACATGGTCGGTTCCGAAATCAAAGCTGCGGGTGCGGCCCGAATGCCAGTCTGTCACACCGATGGCCGAAGCCAGCGCACCATTGCGGGCACCTGTCGTGTGGATGGTGAAACGACGTTCCAAGCCCGCCCTGCGCGGATCACTGCGCGGGAACTCTGCGACGGTGCCGGTCTTGACCAGACGTCCGCGACCATCCGCCCCCAGCACCACCATCGCCAGTTCCGCCGCATCGTGCTCCAGCGGTGCGCCGTTCAGAATGTCGCTGGCTCCGTGAGCGGCAAAGTTCATATGCGGATGGGCCGCCACATCGAAACGGATCGTGCCACCGGCATCTTCCCACGCATCACCCACATGGAAGAAGCCCAAGGCAGGCAGCTCGAAGATACGGCGCTTGCTGAGATCATCCTTGTCGATGACCAGCACCTTGGTGCCCAGCTCCGGCTTCCATTCGAACGCTTGCGACAACGGCATAATGTTGCGGGTGTGCACCCACGGCTGAAGCAGGATCACCAGATGCCGCGCCGTGGCCGAGAAGTCGTGGACATAGCTGGCAATCGGCATGTCGATGATCTCGGCATGGCGCAGCGAACCATCACCAGACAGATGCCAGATGATCAGCTTGCCCCCGCCCAGACCCAGATTCCACATCGTGCCATCGGGCTCCACACGCGGGTGGGCCAGAAAAGGCATGGCCTTCAGATCAGGACGCAGGGTAACGTAATCGTCCGTCTCCAGCGTGACCGGATCCATGGCCAGCGGAGAGCCCGCCTCCCACAGCGCCCAGATCTTGTCGCCGACCTTATGGACCGAGGTATTGGCGGGACTGGCATCGTCTGCCGAACCGATACGGGCACGCGGGTCCGGCAAGGTGCCAAAGCCCGGCATAAGCATCGCGCCGACCTCTTCTTCCTGACGACGCTTGCGGGTGTCCGCAAAACGGGCGGTCAGTTGCACCTGACCATCCTCGATGTGCCAGCGGCGGATCATGCCGTCGCCGTCGAACCAGTGATGGGCCGAGCCACCGGGCCTGCGGAACTGTGCGGGGCCATTGCGGTAGAGCGTGCCCTTAAGCCCTTGCGGCACACGTCCATGGACCAGCTCCAGCATACGCGGGCTGATATCTCCGGCCACATCGGCTGTGGCCAGTTCCCAGCTCTGGGCCTTGTTCAGTGCCGCCAAAGCCCATGTGCGATCAGGCGTCAAAACCGAGGCTGCGGCCACAGCCATCGAGGTACCCAGAAAGGCGCGTCGCGAGAGATCCATAAACCCGCCCCCTGATCAACGTAGTTTCAGAGAATGTTCGGTCGCGCCCTCAATCATGAAATGCGCGCGGTCCCATTTGGCGGGGCCCATATTACCAACGGCATTGTTGGAGAAGGCGTAAGGCTCGACCGGCATACCGAACGGGTTGGTGTCCATCTTGCCGTTGTTGTTCACATCGTGGAACGCCTTGATGCCATAGTCGCCAGCGGCGAGGCCTTCGAACGTCGCGCTCTTTTCGCCCTTCGACACATCGATACGGGCTACGCGGACAGGTGCGCCGCTCTCATAGGTCGCTTCGCTATTATAGAGCGCGACCATGACCGTTCCGTCGTTCGCACCAACCTCGACACTCAGGTTCAGGCTGGCTGCATCTTGCGCCCATGCAGCGCTGCCAGCGACAAGGCCGCCCATCAGGGCAAGAAGGATAAGGGAGCGGTTCATTCGAGGGCCTCTTGGCTCGGGTGACAATGGATTGAGGGCCATCTGCGGCCTCGTTTGCCCTGTCTGCCAGCGGCCTTACGCCTTGCGCCGCGCAGACTTCGCCAGTGACCACCACCTGTCACTCACGAAGCGCGAATGACCACGCTTCTTGGCCTGTGTGACCATCAGCGCCTTGCCCCGTGCCGTTGGGGGACGTAAGTCGTGCATTCATGACCCAGCGCACCGCTCCTCTGATCTGCCCGTCCATCCTTGCCAGCGACTTCTCGAAGCTGGGCGAGGAAATCCGTTCGCTCGAAGCTGCGGGCGCGGACTGGATCCACGTCGATGTCATGGACGGCCATTTCGTGCCGAACCTGACCATTGGTCCGGATGTGGTGAAGGCGCTTCGTCCGCACACCAACCTGCCGTTCGACGTGCACCTGATGGTGGCCCCCGTCGATAACTGGCTGGAAGCCTACCGCGCGGCCGGTGCCGACATCATGAGCGTACACCCCGAAAGCGGTCCGCACGTGCACCGCACGCTGGGCCAAATCCGCCAACTGGGTGCCAAGGCCGGTCTGGTCTTCAACCCCGCCACGCCGCTGAGCGTTCTGGAAGAATGCGTCGAGCTGGTCGATCTGGTGCTGATCATGTCGGTCAATCCGGGCTTTGGCGGTCAGAAATTCATCGACAGCTCGCTGCGCAAGATCGAGCGCGCCCGCGCCATTCTCGACCGCGCTGGCTCCAAGGCCCACCTTCAGGTGGATGGCGGCGTGGTCGCGGCCAATGCCGGAGCCTGTGTAGCGGCGGGTGCAGACGCCCTTGTCGCGGGTTCGTTTGTGTTCAAGGGTGGCCCTGACGCTTACGCCACCAATATCGAGGCACTCAAAGCCGCATGAAGCCGCTCGGCCCCTTCGCCCCCCGCGATAGTGAAGCCCCCTTGGCCGAAGGCCATATTCCCGGTCTGCGCGGTGCGCCCGTCCGTACGCCGCTGGCTGCCCGCTATAGCCAGCGCACGACGCCTGCCTTGTGGGGGAGCCTGATCAAGGCCCTGGCCGCGCGTCAGCTGTGGATCGAGCTCTATGGGCTGCCGGGCTATGGCGCGACGCTGGGCAAGGCAAAGGATATCCGTTTCGGCATCATTCCGCGTGACTATCGCCCCGTCACAAAGGAATCCCCGCGCCCGCTACTGGCTGGCAAGCTGACGCTGGCTGGCCTTAGCCTCGAGGCCGAAGACCTCGACGGTCTGTGGAACTCGCCCACCCCCAGCCGCGCCTTTGCCGTGGAGCTTCACAGCTTCGCGTGGCTGCCGCTGATGATGGAACAGGGCGAGCGCGGCGTTCGTGACGCGCTTGATATGGTGCTCGGCTGGTCCAACAGCTTTGCCGAGTGGTCGCCCTTCTCGTGGTCGTCGGACATCCTGTCACGCCGCGTCTATAATCTGTCGTGCGCGGCCCACCGTCTGGCCCACACCGCGCCGATTGCCGACCAACAGACACTGGCCGACATTCTGCTGCGTCAGGCCAAGCAACTGCTGCGCCCGCCCGGCACCCTGCATGGCAAGGCCGAGCGCCTGACTGCCGCCGCCATTGCGGCCTGCGTCCTGAACGATCCGGCGGCGCTGAAAATCCGCAGGACCGCCCTGTCTCGCCTGCCCAAGGCACTGGACGAGACGGTGCTGAGCGATGGCTCCCATGCCTCGCGCGCACCGGAGCAGGGTCTGGAACTGCTGCTCGATCTGCTGACGCTCGATGACGCCCTGTCGCAAGTGTCCGAGATCACGCCACCGGCTGTGGCCGATGCCATTTCGCGCCTGACCATCGCGCTTCGCAGTCAGGTTCTACCGGATGGTCGTCTGACCGTATTCCAAGGCGGCAGCCCTTCGACTGCCGCGCGAGTGGCCGCCGCCCGCGCCCATGACGACCAACCCGCCCCGCCGCCCGCCAGCATGGTCGGTGGCATTGTGCGCGTCCGCAGTGCGCATCTGACGGTCGTGATGGATGTCGAGGCCCCAGCCAATGGGTCGTGGGCCACCACAGCCTGTGGCCAGCCCGCCGCGATTGAAATCTGTGCGGGCAAGGATCGCCTGTTCACCTCTGCAGGCTGGACCCCGCGCGCTATGGACCGTCAGGCGCTTCGCATGACCACGGGCGCATCGACCCTGACGCTCGGTGAAAAGCCGCTGGCCGAACCGCTGAGTGGCTGGAAGGCCGAACTGCTCGGCGCCCGTTTGATCATCGATCCGATGCACATCACCCGCGACCACCAACAGACCGACGACGCCGTCTGGCTGGAAGTGGAGCATGATGGCTGGATGGGTCTTTACGGCCTGCTGCACCAGCGCCGCATCTATCTGGACCAACAGCACGACGAGCTTCGCGCCGAGGAACGCCTTCACCCACCGCAAGACCGCGAGGCGCCGGACCGCATCGCCGCGCCCTATGCCCTGCGCTTCCAGCTTGAGCCGGGTGTGCAGGCCTCGCTGGCGCGCGACCGTCGCTCGATCCTGTTGCGTGGTCCGTCCGGCAAGGGCTGGTGGTTCCGCAGCGATGGTCCCGATGTGGCGATTGAACCAGCTGTCCATATCGAGAACGGCCTAACCCGACGCTCCTTGCAGATCGTGGTCCGTGGCTCGGCACGTACCGACGCCGAGACCCGCATCCGCTGGAAACTGTCGCCCGCCAGCGACAGCTGATCCGCCAAACCATCAAAGCGCCCTGACGACGGCAAGGTCCGGCTGTCAGGGCGCTTTTGTAATTTCCGGCACCGAAACCCTCTGCTGTCGGATGAATGTTTCGTGACAGTCACTGCCCCTCAAATCGGCTTGGAGCCTAATATTTCGGGCTTCGAGCGGGTTGGAGAGGATAGCGCCAAGTCCTCGGCCACGCTCGGCTGTCGGAAGCTGTCTTCTGAGGGGTGACGTAGCCGCATACCGGTGCTAGAGCGCGCGCCATCTCCTGCTCCTAGCTGTAACGGACGTCGCCATGCCCGCCGCTCCCGATTTTCCACCCGCCCCTAACGCGGTTGCGCCTGCGCGCGCCCTGATTTCTCTGTCCGACAAGACCGGACTGGAAGAAGTCGCCCGCACCCTGCACGACCTCGGTGTTGAACTGGTCTCGACCGGTGGCACCAAGTCGGCCATCGCAGGCTTTGGCCTGCCGGTGAAGGATGTGGCGGACCTGACCGGTTTCCCGGAAATGATGGACGGTCGCGTCAAGACCCTGCACCCGATCGTGCACGGTGGCCTGCTGGGCGTGCGTAACGCCCCGACCCACGCTGCGGCGATGACCGAGCACAACATCGGTGCCATCGATATCGTCTGGATCGACCTCTATCCGTTCGAAAAGACTGTTGAATCGGGTGGTGGTTTCGAAGCCGCTATCGAGAACATCGACATCGGCGGTCCCGCCATGATCCGCTCGGGCTCCAAGAACCACGGCCACGTCGCGGTCGCTGTCGATGCCGAGAGCATCAACATGATCGTCGAGGCCTTGAAGGCCGATGGCTCGACCTCGCTGGAACTGCGCAAGCAACTGGCCGCCCGCGCCTTTGCCCGCACCGCCGCCTATGACGCCGCTGTGTCGTCGTGGTTCGCTGGCCAGCTGGAAGACGTGGCTCCGGCCCGCAAGTCGATCGCTGGCGAACTGGCCCAGACCCTGCGCTATGGCGAAAACCCGCACCAGACCGGCAGCTTCTACCGCACCGGCGAGAAGCGCCCCGGGGTCGCCTATGCTGAGCAGATCCAGGGCAAGGAACTGGGCTACAACAACATCGCCGACGCCGACGCCGCCTATGAGCTGGTCGCCGAGTTCGCTGAGCCGGCCTGCGTCATCGTCAAACACGCCAATCCGTGCGGCGTGGCCGTCGGCAAGGACCTTGCCGAAGCCTATGCCCGCGCTCTGGAATGCGATGCTGTTTCGGCCTTCGGTGGCGTGATCGCCGTCAACCGTCCGCTGACCGAAGAAGCCGCCAAGGCCATCACCGAAATCTTCACCGAAGTGGTCATCGCGCCGGGTGCCGACGATGCGGCCAAGGCCGTCTTCGCCGCCAAGAAGAACCTGCGCCTGCTGATCACGGACGGCCTGCCGGACCCGCACGCCGAGGGCAACGTCTTCCGCTCGGTCGCCGGTGGCTTCCTAGTGCAGTCGCGCGACCAGTCGAACCTGACCGCTGCCGACCTCAAGGTCGTGACCAAGCGTCAGCCGACCGAGAAGGAAATCGAAGACATGCTCTTCGCCTTCACCGTCGCCAAGCACGTGAAGTCCAACGCCATCGTCTATGCCAAGGACGGCCAGACCGCCGGCATCGGCGCAGGCC
>JAEZHG010000019.1 GCA_023436945.1 Pseudomonadota bacterium
ATTCGGAGGTATCAGAGGCCGAGCTTCTTCTTGCGCTGGCCAAGCGTGCGCAGGCGCAAGGCATTCAACTTGATGAAGCCCGCGGCATCGCGATGATCGTAAGCCACTGCGCCTTCCTCGAAGGTAACGAGGTCCTGATCGTAAAGCGAATACTTGCTTTCGCGGCCGATGAGGATGACGTTGCCCTTGTAGAGCTTCAGCCGGACCTGGCCGGTGACCAGCTGCTGGCTGTGGTCGATCGCCGCCTGCAGCATCTCGCGCTCCGGCGAGAACCAGAAGCCGTTGTAGACCAGCTCGGCATATTTCGGCATCAGCTCATCCTTGAGATGCGCCGCGCCGCGATCCAGCGTGATCTGCTCGATGCCGCGATGGGCCTGCAGCAGGATGGTGCCGCCCGGCGTTTCATACATGCCGCGTGACTTCATGCCGACGAAGCGGTTTTCAACGAGGTCCAGGCGACCGATGCCGTTGTCGTGGCCAAGCTGGTTCAGCTTGGTCAGGATTTCAGCCGGCGACATGGCGACGCCGTCGATAGCGACCGGATCACCCTTTTCGTAGGTGATGGTGATGACGGTTGCCACGTCCGGAGCATCCTCCGGCGAGATGGTGCGCTGGTGGACGAATTCCGGTGCCTCTACGGCCGGATCTTCCAGAACCTTACCTTCCGACGAGGAGTGCAGCAGGTTGGCGTCGACCGAGAACGGGCTCTCGCCGCGCTTGTCCTTGGAGATCGGGATCTGGTGCTTCTCGGCGAAGGCAAGCAGGGCTTCACGGGACTTGAAGTCCCACTCGCGCCACGGAGCAATAACGCGGATATCGGGGGCCAGGCCATAGTAGCCCAGCTCGAAACGGACCTGATCGTTGCCCTTGCCGGTCGCGCCGTGGCAGACGGCGTCGGCGCCCAGTTGCTTGGCGATTTCGATCTGGCGCTTGGCGATCAGCGGACGCGCGATCGAGGTGCCCAGCAGGTACTGGCCCTCATAGACGGTGTTGGCGCGGAACATCGGGAAGACGAAGTCGCGAACGAACTCTTCGCGCAGATCGTCGATGAAGATGTTCTCTTCCTTGATGCCCAGCTTCAGGGCTTTTTCCTTGGCCGGAGCCAGCTCTTCACCCTGACCGAGGTCGGCCGTGAAGGTGATGACTTCGGCACCGTATTCGGTCTGAAGCCACTTCAGGATGATCGAGGTGTCGAGGCCGCCCGAATAGGCGAGGACGACCTTTTTGGGAGCAGGGAGGCTCATCGGCAAATCCTTGAATCTGGAACGCCACTACGGGCGATTTGTCGCGCTTAAAGGGCCAAGTGACCCCTGATGCAAGCGGATGTTTCCCCAAGAGGCACAAAAAAAGGGATGCAGTGGCATAAACCCCCGCATCCCTTTTGGTTTCCGGTGTTTTCCGACTTTAGGCGACCAGTGCTTTCAGTTGGTCAACCAGATCGGTTTTTTCCCACGAGAAGCCGCCATCGGCCTCGGCCTCGCGGCCGAAGTGGCCGTATTTGGCGGTGCGCGCATAGATCGGCTTGTTCAGGCCGAGGGTCTCGCGAATGCCCTTGGGCGTGGCGCCACCGACGAACTTCGGCAGTTCCTTTTCGAGGATAGCCGGATCGATCTTGCCGGTGCCGTGCAGGTCAACGTGGACCGACTGCGGCTTGGCAACGCCGATGGCGTAGGACAGCTGGATCGTGCAGCGGTCGGCAAGGCCGGCAGCCACAACGTTCTTGGCCAGATAGCGGGCGGCATAGGCGGCCGAGCGGTCAACCTTGGTCGGGTCCTTGCCCGAGAAGGCACCGCCGCCGTGCGGGGCGGCACCGCCGTAGGTGTCGACGATGATCTTGCGGCCGGTCAGACCGCTGTCGCCGTCCGGACCACCGATTTCGAAGATGCCGGTCGGGTTGATGTGCCAGACGGTTTCGTCGGTGATGAAGCCTTGTGGCAGAACGCTTTCGACGACCGGACGAACCACGGCCTCGACCTCGTCCTTCTTGCCCTTGGCGTGCTGGGTCGAGACAACGATCGAAGCGGCACGAACCGGCTTGGAGTTTTCGTAGTGCAGGGTGACCTGGGCCTTGGCATCCGGCTCGAGGATCGAACCGCCAGCGTGACGGATCTCGGCCAGCTTCTTCAGGATGTTGTGGCTGTAGGCGAGGGTGGCCGGCATGAGTTCCGGCGTCTCGTTCGAGGCGTAGCCGAACATGATGCCCTGGTCGCCAGCGCCTTCGTCCTTGGTTTCGGTCGCGTCGACACCGACGGCGATGTCAGGCGACTGTCCGTGCAGGTGGTTCTGGAACTTGAAGGTCTCCCAGTGGAAGCCCTTCTGCTCGTAGCCGATTTCGCGGACCACGTTACGGACGGTGTCCTCGATCTCTTTGGCGACGCCCGGTTCCCACGTCTCCTCGGCATCATTCCAGATACCCTTACCGCGGATTTCACCGGCCAGAACGACGAGTTGGGTGGTGGTCAGGGTCTCGCAAGCGACGCGGGCTTCCGGATCTTTCGACAGGAACAGATCGACAATGGCGTCGGAAATCTGGTCAGCAACCTTGTCAGGGTGACCTTCGGAAACGCTTTCGGACGTGAACTGGAACGAAGTACGGGCCACGGATCGGCTCCTGAATGCTGTGATGCGTAGAAACATATAAAGATATGCTTATACGTGCAAGCCATTGCCGACCCGTGAACCGGTCTCAAGGGGTTTTAACGTACAGGCGGTGCCTCGCGGCTGCCGTCCGGATAGCGGATGAAGCGTCCCTCATCGCCATGGGTGTGGGCGTTCGTCGGCCACGGCCAGCGGCCAAAGCCTTCGGACTGGTAGCGCATGATGGTCTCGATCATCTGTTCGTTGGTGTTCAGAACGAACGGACCGCGCATCACCACGGGGGCCTCGATAGGCCGCGACTGGAGCACCAGAATGCGCACCTTCTCGTCACCGTCATTGGTGATGACGCTGGCGCGGGTGGCATCCAGATCGACCAGATGCGACGGCGGCTGGACATCACCGTCAAAGGTGGCGGTGCCCTCATAGATATAGCCGCGACGCAAGGCCTTATCGCTGGCGACCGGAAGGGTGACAGTGCCGCCCTTTTCGATGTCGATCAGCCAGATGGCCAGTTCATTGTCCGGATTGGCTGCCCACGAAGCCGAAGGCGGAGCCAACGGCTTCACATCGCCGAACGGACCCGCGATCACCGTGACCCTGGTATTCTGGGTTTCGATGATGGGGATGTCCTCGGCCCAGAACATATCGAAGTCCGGCTTGGCCGATTTGCCTTCGGGGGGAAGGTTCAGCCAGATCTGGAACATCTCCATGGTGTTGGGCTTGTCAGTATGCACCAGCGGGAACATCTCGCCATGCTCGACACCGCCGCCGGTGGTCAGCCACTGGACGTCGCCCTCACCATAGCGGGCAGCGCCGCCAAGGCTGTCGGCGTGGTCCACATAGCCCTTCAGGACGATGGAGACCGTCTCGAAGCCGCGGTGCGGGTGGGCTGGAAAGCCGGGTACGCGCTCGCCGTGATACATGCGCCAACCCTGACCTTCTTTCGAGCGGTCCTCAGGTTTGATGCCCAGTCGGCCATCACCGGCGGGGTATTGGTCCAGATGGTGGACAGCGAACAGAAACGGATCGAGCGCCTGCCACGGAGAAGCGAGCGGTTTGCTCTGAACAACACTCTTGGTCATCAAATCCTCCTTGGAAACGCCTTAAGTTGATCAATAAGTAATGACTACTGTTGCAGTTTCAAGAGGCCGTGTGCACCAACCGTGATGCATCCGTATGACGGCGCTTTGCGTATAGTGAGCGGGCATCAGGAGCAGACCATGAATTTTGTCATCACCTACGGCATAACGCTTGTGATCTTCGCGATCATCGACACGGTGTGGCTCGGTTCTATGGCCGACAAAATCTACCGTCCGCTGATCGGATCGATGCTGGCCGAGAATTTCCGTCTGGGTCCTGCGATTGTTTTCTATTGTCTCTATGCTCTGGCCCTGACCCTGTTTGCGGTCTGGCCGGGATTGAATGCGGGGGACTTGAAGAAGGCCCTGCTGTGGGGCGGCCTGTTCGGCTTCTTTGCCTATGCGACCTATGACCTGACCAATCTGGCCACGCTCAAGAGCTGGAGCACCAAGCTGGTGGTGATAGACATCGCCTGGGGTACGGTGGTCAGCGCCGCGTCTTCGTCACTGGCCTGCCTCGTGGCGCTGAAGTTCCTACGCTGATCTAGCGGGCAGGGGGGCGCAGGAAAAAGCGACTGGTGCGGCGGGCATAGTCCGCGAAAGCCTCCGGCCGCGTGCGCTGCATATGCTCTTCCACCAGCGGCACGCCCGAAACGTGGTTCAGCAGCCAATAGATATAGGCCGGAGCAACAAGAGCCAGCCAGCCCCAGTGCCATTGCCCTGACAGGTTGATGGCAAACAGCGGCCACGCACACCATCCCAGCCACTCGAAGAAATAGTTGGGATGTCGCGACCAGGCCCAAAGGCCGACATCGCAGATCAGTCCGCGCTGGGTGTTGGCAGCCTTGAAGGCACGAAGCTGGCGATCGGCAATGGTTTCGCCTGCAAGGGCCGTCACGAATACCGCCATGCCCAGATAGTCGAGCAGTCCTAGCCCCTGTGCGGGATTACGCGCGGCAAGCAGGACGCCGAGCAGCAAAAGGCTGGCGGCTCCGGCTTGCAGCATCATGAAGCCGAACATCATCGGCTTGTATCTGTCGCCCCATTCGTCGCGCAGGCGGGCATAGCGTGCGTCTTCATCTTCGCTGGCAGCGCGCTTGGCGATGTGGGAGCCAAGCCGCAATCCCCAAAGCCCGATCAGCAGAGCCACGATGATCTGGCGCGAAGACCAGCCGTCCGGTCCGACTGGAAAGAGCGATACGCCCACGCCCGCAAAGCCCAGTCCGAACGACCAGAAGGCATCAGCCCATCCGCCCTGTCCGGTGCGCATCTGGACAATCCATGCCGCTCCCATCACCAGCGCCAGAAAGACTGCTGCGCCGGCCCAGATGGGAACGAGGTCAATCACAGTTTCACAAACGGCTGCATCAACCGCCCCATCCAGCCATCAAGCTTGATCTGGCCATCCAGTGCCACAACGCAAAGGCAGGGCTCCTCGGAGACCACGCGCGGCTGGTGCAGCACATCGTCATTGGCCTCTTCCAGATCACCGACGTCAAAGCGCTCGGTCTCGGTGGCATAGGCACCATTGATAACGCAGGTCAGCTCGACGCCGCCGTGCGTGTGCTTTGGCGTCTCATAGCCCGGATTGATTTTCAGCAGGATGACACGGGTGTCGCCGTCACGCGGGGCGTGGACGTCCCTCACACGGATGCCGGGGCCAAGCCATCGCCAGGGACCGAGCGAATAGCGGCGAAGCGGCTCCGGCAGTTCGCTCATGTCATTGAGCGGTTGCTGTTGCTCCACCTCGGTGGTGCAGGAATCGATCATCGCCATGGTGCGCGACAGAGCCTGATCGGACATGGCCACAGGCGCTGTGTCCTGAAGCAATTCGCCGCCCACGCGCTGTAGCTGGCGCACCCATGCATCATTGGCTGGACGCATCGCCAGATGGGTGGCGACCACCACGGCCTCGGGCGCGCTGATCGTGCCGTTGGCATAGGCGACGAGAAGTTCTTCGGAAGGCATACGGTTCGGGGTCATACCTTGTCCCCCTCTAGTTCGAGCATCTGGCGCAGCTTGGCCATTGCGTTGCGTATTCTGGATTTAACGGTGCCGAGCGGAAGGCCGAGCACAGTGGCGATTTCGGAATGCGGCTGGCCGACAAAGAAGGCCATCTGCAGCACTTCGATCTGGTCCGGTTTCAGCTTCGACAGTGCGGCGCGAACGCGAGAGGCGTCCTGCGAACTGGCGAGGATTTCGTCAGGGCGCGGCACCTCCTCGACGTCCAGAGTGATCTCCGGCACGGGGAGGGGGCGTGAGTCACGGCGAAGTCGGTCCAACCGCTTGTTTCGCGCGATGGTGAAAATCCACGTCGCCGCCTTGGCCTTTCGCGGATCGAACAGGTCCGCCTTGCGCCACACCGTCATCATGGTGTCCTGCGCAAAGTCCTCGGCATCGTTCTCGCTGGCGCCGCCCTTCATCAGCCAGGCCTTAAGGCGTGGTGCAAAGTGGTCAAACAGACGCGCGAAAGCCTCGCGGTCCCGATGACAGGCGACGGCCATTATCAGTTGTTCGTGACTGGTGATGTCACAGAAGGGGTCGTCTGCGGGCATACGGCGTTTAGCCTTTGCGGGAACAGAGATTTGCGCGACATCAGCATGCATAAGGACTGATACGCACGCACAAAATGTTTGGATCACTACGCATCCACTACCGTTGTTGACGCGTATGACAAAAAGCGAACTGCCTCGTTTGGCGGTATTCTGGAGTTGTCATGCCGCCACTGTCCAATCACCACAACGACAAGCCGTTGAAAATAGCGGTTGTCGGGTCTGGCATTGCGGCGCTGTCTGCGGCGTGGCTTCTGTCACAGCGCCACAGTGTGACGCTCTATGAAAAGGCCGACCGTCTGGGCGGCCACTCCAATACCGTTACGGCCAGTCTGGCGACGGGCCGGGTGGCGGTCGATACCGGCTTCATCTGTTATAATGACGCGACCTATCCGAACCTGATCGCTCTGTTTGACCATCTCGGCGTGGCCAACTGCGAGACCGACATGTCGTTTTCGGTGTCTCGCGATGGTGGGCGTTTTGAATATGCGGCACCGGGTCTGTTCGCCCAGAAGAGCAATATTCTTAAACCGCGCTTCTGGTCGATGCTGGGCGAGACTGTCCGCTTCTATCGCAAGGCACCGAAAGATCTGGCCGCCTTGTCTGGGACAGAGATTTCGCTGGGCCAGTATCTGACGCGTGAGGGTTTCAGCTCTGCCTTCCGTGACGACCACCTTCTGCCCATGGCTGCGGCGATCTGGTCGGCACCTGCCGAAACGCTGATGGACTATCCGGCTGAAGCCTTCATTCGCTTCTGCATTAATCATGGCCTTCTGAAACTGACGGGGCGCCCGCTGTGGCGCACGGTGAAGGACGGCAGCCGCGTCTATGTCGAGCAGCTGGCACGCAGTGTCTCAAAAATCCTGCTCAATCGCGGCGTCACATCTATTCACCGCACCGACGCAGGTGTGCAGATCCATGACAGCACAGGCGGCATTGAAATCTATGACCATGTGGTCATCGGTGCCCATGCCGATCAGGCCTTGAAGATGCTGAACAGCCCCAGCGCGCTTGAGCGTGAACTGCTCGGGGCATTCAAATACAGCCTTAATCTGACGGTGCTTCACACCGACACCAGCCTGATGCCGCGCCGTCGAAAAGCGTGGGCAAGCTGGAACTATATCGGCACCCAGAGCGGCCTTTGCGTCTCATATTGGATGAACAAGCTGCAGGGCCTGCCGGGGCAGGACGTGTTTGTTACGCTCAATCCCCCGCACGCGCCAAAGCCGGACACTCTGCTGTGCAGCGAGCTGTACGAGCATCCTATTTTCGACGCCGCTGCGATCGCGGCCCAGAAACGCTTATGGGAACTTCAGGGACAGGGCGGCGTCTGGTTCTGTGGTGCCCACTTCGGTGCGGGCTTCCATGAGG
>JAEZHG010000038.1 GCA_023436945.1 Pseudomonadota bacterium
GCAGAATGGCCTGAACCGTGCCGATACCGGCCTGTTCGTCCATCAGCAGCGCCACCCAGTCGCCCACGCAGGGCTGCCCGATGTCGTCGGCTTCGTGCAGCAGTCTCCCCGTCGGGCGCGCCGTTACAGGGCCATCCTCGGTGATGACCGTATAGCTGCCGCGTTGTTGCAGAACGACGCGTCCGGCGATGAAGCCGGAGCGCGCGTATTTATCTTCAAAGGCATTGGCGAAATGATCGGTCCAGCCGAAACGCTCGATCATCGGCCCACGCCCCGCATCGGATCAGCGCCGACGCGCATCAGCCGCGACCGCGATAGGTCGGCACGCCCTGTTCGGGGATCCAGACGCCTTCCGGTGCCGGACCCGACTGCCAGAAGACGTCAATCGGGATACCGCCGCGCGGATACCAGTAGCCACCGATGCGCAGCCACTTCGGTTGCAGCAGATCATTGATGCGGCGACCGATCGAAACCGTGCAGTCCTCGTGGAACGCGCCGTGGTTACGGAAGCTGGTCAGGTACAGTTTCAGGGACTTGGACTCCACCAGCCAGTCACCCGGAATGTAGTCGATCACCAGATGCGCAAAGTCCGGCTGGCCCGTAACAGGGCACAGGCTGGTGAACTCTGGTGCCGTAAAACGCGCGACATAGGCCGTATCGTTATGCGGGTTCGGCACGCGCTCGAGAACAGCCTCTTCCGGATCGGTCGGGGCCGCGATCTGGGTGCCAAGCTGTGACAGGCCGTCGGTGTAGTGGGACATGGAATACCGTTAGTCTTTAAGGCTTGCGCCTGACAGCCGAACTCAGCCAGTCTGGAGCGCAGGGAATTTAGGACACCACATAAGATGAGACGCGCTTCGGTTCAAATCATTGCGGCCACTGTGGCGGGTTTTGTCGGTGTTCTCGCGCCCCAAACCTCCCTAGCGCAGGTAAAATGGCAGGTTGTTCCCCCACCTGCTCCGTTAGACTTCCCTCAAAGGGCTATGCACGAAGGCCTCTCAGGTAGAGCAACAGTCAGTTGCGACGCGAGCAGCCAAGGTGTGATCGAAAACTGTGAAATCGTTTCGGAAACACCTGAAGGATACGGCTTTGGCCTAAGCGCCGTGCAGATCGTGCAGCGCGGAAGGCTGGTACCCTCTGCTGATGGTCAGCCCTATGAGGGTTTCCAGATCACGGTGCCTTTTACGCTCGATGTTGCCATCCCCGCCGAAACGGACGTTCAAACTGCCAATCGCAAGGGCATCAAGTCGCCTCTCAAACCTCGCTCATAAGAAACCAAAAGAGGGTTTTGGCGCTGCCAGAACAGAAGAGATTTACAAGGTCAATCCACCAGAAAATGCCGTTAAAATACTACGACTTTCATAAGAATAAATCCCGCTACAAAGAGTTGGGAAACGGCGTTTATTGGGATATGCGGAACGGTGATCCGCGCATCACACTCACTATAGCGCTCGTCATGATAGTCACTGCCGGCCTGTCTGTAGGTGCCGTCCATCTGTCGCAATCCGTGAAGGCAAAAAGAGCGGCAGCCAATGCTCTGCCCGCTTCGCTGGTTCTGATCGACGAGCAGGGTCACAGAACGGTTGTGTCGCTCGACGCCCCGCCCCCACAGCCTTCTTGGGCCATTCCGCCCCAACCCACAGAGCATGACTTCCCGAGGGAAGCGCTGAATGCAGGCATCAGCGGCGTCGCCACATTGGAATGCGGCTTCACGCCCACAGGTGATGTCGTGAACTGCCGCGTCGTCGAGGAAACACCCGAATGGTACGGGTTTGGTGATGCGGCGGTGCGAATAGTCTCGCGCGGTAAACTCTCGCAAGAGACGGTCGATATCGGCGCTGGATCATTCACTGTAAGGGTGCCGTTCAATCTTGACTGAGCGGCAATAGACCTAAAACTTCGAGCTAAGCTTAAGGGCAGCACGATGCGTAGTTTCATGACGCAGGTCATTTTGGTGGTCTGCATGATTATCGCTGCTGCATTGGCCGTCCGCTATTGGAACAGCCCTCTGCCAAAGCCCGACTTCAGCCTCAGCCTGCCCGAGACGATTACCAGCCCAAAACCAGCCGCATCCGAGAAGATGATCAGAGTGGTTTGTCCGGACGTGCCGATGGAAGACCCTGAAGGTAATCCGAAGTGGACCGTTGCACCGCAACCGACCGATCGGGACTATCCCGCCAGAGCTTTGCGGCACGGCATTCTAGGAGTTGTGAGCGTGATGTGTGTCTCCAACCCTGATGGAATGGTCTCGAACTGCACTGCGGCGGAAGAAAATCCAACTGGTTACGGCTTTGGCGAAAGCGCCATCAAGATTGTCCAACGCGGTTGCATGAACACCTACTCGCCCGAACTGCCCCCCAAAGTCATCAGCGTAAAAGTGCCATTTTCTCTCGACTGAGGGGTTGGAAGGTAACACTCGACGCGGACGCAAACCGTGTTATCCGTAGCAAAACAAAACGCACCGGAGGACACACATGGCCATTCCCGCATCGCTGCAAAAAGGGCTGAAACTGCCCGTTATTTCGTCGCCGATGTTTCTGGTGTCAGGCCCTGATCTGGTGGTCGAGGCGTGCAACAACGGGGTAATCGGAACCTTCCCTTCACTGAACCAGCGCACGGTCGAGGGCTATCGTGAATGGCTGGAAGAGATCAATTCCCGCCTGAAACCCGACGCCGCCCCCTATGGGGTAAACCTGATCGTCCATAACACCAACGACCGCCTCATGGCCGATCTGGAAGTGACGGTGGAGTTTAAGGTGCCACTGGTCATCACCTCGCTGGGCGCTGTGGCCGATGTGGTGAAGGCGATCCAGTCCTATGGCGGCAAGGTTTTCCACGATGTCGCCACCCTGCGCCACGCACAAAAGGCCGCCGAGGCCGGCGTTGACGGTCTGATCCTCGTCTGTGGCGGCGCGGGGGGGCACGCGGGGATCACCAATCCCTTTGCCCTAATGAACGAGGTGCGCCAGTTCTTCAAAGGCACGATCATTCTTGCGGGCGGCATCTCGACCGGACAAGACGTCGCAGCAGCCCTGATGATGGGTGCCGACTTCGCCTATATGGGCACCCGCTTCATCAACACGACCGAGGCCATGGCCGCAGACGGCTATAAGCAAATGATCGTGGAAAGCAGCTCGGCAGACGTTGTCCACACGGCTGCCATATCGGGTATCCCCGCGAATTTCCTCACGAAATCCCTGCTACAGAACAATATCGATCCGAAATCCCTGCCAGAGCACAAGCTGGATATGGGCGAGGAGTCCCGAGCATGGAAAACCGTTTGGTCGGCGGGTCATGGCGTCGGCGCGATCCATGATGTCTTGCCAACGGCACAGTTGATTGAGCGGCTCACGGACGAATTTTCTTCGGCGCGTTCAGAATTTGACACAAAACACCGCTAACCGAGCGTCATTGTTATTCGACGCCTTGGAGCCCCCATGCGCCTGAACGCCCCCCGCCTGTCGCTGGCCCTCGCCACTGCGGCTGCGCTGACCCTGCCCGCCTCTGCCTATGCCCAATCGGCATGGGACTTCTCGGTCGGTGCCACGACGGACAACCGCTCCAAGGACGCCTCCAAGTCCGATGGTGAAGCCTCGGTCTGGGGCGAAGCCCTGTGGAACAGCGCCGATGGCTTCTTCTATGCTGGTCCGGCCTTTGAAACGATCAAGAGCAACGGCTCGAACGTCGAGGTCGAGGTCGGAGGCGGCATCCGTCCGCAGTGGGCCGGTTTCGACTTCGACCTGAATGCCACGCACAAATGGCGTCTGGATTCCAATCCGGGCGTCGATGACGATGCGTGGGAGTTCACCGCCGATATGAAGCGCTCCATCGGCCCTGCCAGCGGTCGTCTGCGCGTCCAGCACTCGCCCGATGGCGCGGGCTCGGTGAAACAGTGGACGTGGGTTGCCGCCCGTGCGGGTTGGGACTTCACCGACAAACTGACCGCCAGCGCCGAAATCGGCTATCGCGACCAGACCAACTCGGTCAGCTACACCGGCTATAATGTCGGCGTCTCCTATGCCCTGACGCAGGAACTGGAACTGGACGTGCGCTGGCACGGCACCGATGCCAAGGAACCGGGCGAGCAATATAAGGACGCGCTGGTCGCAGGCATCTCCTACGCCTTCTAAAGCCCCCAAAACAGACGACGGATAAGGAGCCTCACGGCTCCTTTTTTGTTTGACGGAACAAACGTTTGATTGCTTCCCGTGGCAAAGCTAAGCCGCGCGCTCAGTGTTTTTTGGAAGTTTCAATGCGCGTATCCGCCACCGTCCTCGCCCTCGTCCTCGCCACCACTGCGGCACCTTGTGTGGCCGACGCCCAAACCGGATCGTGGAAGGTCTCCGTCGGTGCCGGCAGCGACAACCGCTCGCGTGATGCCTCCAAGTCCAATGGCGAGTCTTACGTCTGGGGCCGCGCCCTGTGGAACAGCCCCAGCGGCCTGTTCTATGCCGGTCCTGCGTTCGAGACCCTGAACATGGGCGGTGCGGATGAAGGCTATGCCCTGATGACCGGTATCCGCCCCAACTTCGGCGGCTTCGAGATCGACATCCAGAGCAGCTACAAGGCCCTGATCGACGCCAGCAAGGGCTATGACGACGGTACCTTCGAGGCCAAGATCGACGTGTCGCGCAAGGTCGGTGACATGAAGACCCGCCTGCGTGCCGAATATTCGCCGGACGGTCTGGGCGCGACCAAGGAATGGACGTGGGTCTCGGCCCAGGTCACCCATCCCCTGACCCGCACACTGAACGCCTCGGCCGAGTTGGGCTATCGCGACCAGAAGAACAATATCTCCTACACGGGCTATAATGTCGGTGTGACCTATGCCGTGACGCCAAAAATGGGTCTGGACCTGCGCTGGCACGGCACCGATGCCAACATCCCGGGCGAACAGCATAACGACCGCGTGGTGGCCAGCGTCACCTACGGTTTCTAATAAGATTAAGGGGGAGCCATTCAGGCTCCCCCTTTTTGCTTTAGTCCTCGGCCTTGTGGCTCATGGCCTTGGAAAAGTCCGCCCCTGTAGGAACCTGTGACAGACGCAGGCCAAACTCCGGAAGGATCGCCAGAAGATGGTCGAAAATGTCGGACTGGATGGCCTCGTCCTCGCCCCCCGCCACCGTATTGGTGAAACAGTAAATCTCCATCGGCAGGCCATGTTCCGTTGGCTGCATCTGGCGCACCAGTTGCGTCATCGACTGGCTCAGACGCGGGTGTGATTTCAGATACTGCTGCACATAGGCGCGGAAGGTGCCGAGGTTGGTCGCTCGGCGGGTGTTGATAGGATCACGCCCGCTCTGGACCAGTTGGGCGTTGTAGCGGTCCAACTCCTCGGCCTTTTCAGCCAGATAGTCATCGATCAGCATGATGCGGCGCATCTCGTTGCGTTCGTCATTGGTCAGGAAGCGCACGCTGGTCTGGTCGATTATCAGGCTGCGCTTGATGCGGCGGCCGCCGCTTTCCTGCATCCCGCGCCAGTTCTTGTATGGCTCGTTGATCAGTCGCCACGTGGGGATAGTGGTAATGGTCTTGTCCCAGTTCTGAACCTTGACCGTGTGAAGCGCGATGTCGATCACGTCGCCATCGGCGTTCATCTGCGGCATCTCGATCCAATCACCGACGCGCAGCATGTCGTTGGAGTTCAACTGAACCGACGCCACCAGCGACAGGATGGTGTCCTTGAACACCAGCATCAGCACCGCGGCCAGCGCACCAAGGCCCGACAGCAACAGCAGCGGCGAGCGGTCAATCAGGGTCGCGATCACCAGAATGGTGGCAATCGCATAGAAGACCAGCTTCAGAACCTGCAGATAGCCCTTGATGCTCGTGCGGTGGGAGCGTTCACTGCGGTTGTAGATGGCATTGGCCATGTCCAGCGCACTGCCGATGGACAGAACCACAGCAATGATTGTGAAGGCCCCCGCGACGTTCTGGATAACCGTCGCCGCGCCGTTCGAAATATGCGGCACCGAGTGGATACCCAGCTGGATCACCAGCGACGGCACCACCCGCGCCAGATTGCGCACTACGGGTCGCAGCAGGTTCTCCAGATCATCCGTCTTGCGCCCGACCAAGGCGAGGAAGATGCGCGTCAGAACCCGCCGGACAATAAAGTCCGCGATAAAGGCAATGAGTGCGAGGACTAACAGCCCCACCAGCATCTCTGCGGTGGGATATTCGGCGAGACGGGCGCGCAAGGCGTCGTATTGCTGCATGGCCCATAAACTAAGGGCCGGGGCCCACTCTGTGAACCCCGGCCCGTTGTCGCATTTTCAGTCGTCGATCAGGACAGGGCCTGATCCAGATCCGCAATCAAATCCTCGATGTTCTCGACGCCTACCGAAAGACGGATCAGGTTGTCAGTCACGCCACTAGCCTCGCGCACATCCTTCGGGATGCTGGCGTGGGTCATGATGGCCGGATGGTTCACGAGGCTCTCAACCCCGCCCAGCGATTCCGCCAGCGTGAAGACCTGAACGCGCTCCAGAACGCGCTTTGTGCGCTCCAGATCGCCGTCGATCACCACCGACACCATGCCGCCGAAACCACCCGACATCTGGCTCTTGGCCAGTTCGTGCTGCGGGTGGCTTTCCAGACCCGGATAGATGACCTTCTTCACGCCTTCGCGGGTTTCCAGCCACTGGGCCAGCTTCAGGGCGTTGTCGCAGTGGGCCTTCATGCGAAGGGCCAGCGTCTTGAGGCCACGGTTCACAAGGAAGGCGTCGAACGGTCCCATCACGCCGCCGATGGAGTTCTGCAAGAACTTCAGTTCCGCAGCCATTTCCGGCGTCTTGGCGATCAGCACACCGCCGACCACGTCCGAGTGGCCGTTCAGATACTTAGTCGCCGAGTGCATGACGATATCCGCGCCCAGAGCCAGCGGCTGCTGGCAATAGGGCGAGGCAAAGGTGTTATCGACCACGAGGATCAGGTTGTGCGCCTTGGCGATCTTCGACAGAGCGGCAATATCGGCCAGCTTCATCATCGGATTGGTCGGCGTTTCGACCCACAGCATGCGGGTCTTTTCGGTGATGGCCGCCTCAACCGCCGCCAGATCGCTCAGGTCGATATAGCTGAAGTCCAGACCCATGGAGCGACGACGCACGCGCTCGAACAAACGCCACGAACCGCCGTAAAGGTCATCGCCCGTGACGATGTGCGAGCCGGCATCCAGCAGTTCCAGCGCCGTCGAGGTCGCCGCCATGCCAGAGCCGAAACCGAACGCCTGAACGCCGCCCTCAAGGTCAGCGATACAGGCCTCGAACGCCATGCGGGTCGGGTTCTTACCGCGCGCATAT
>JAEZHG010000129.1 GCA_023436945.1 Pseudomonadota bacterium
GCCAAGGCGGACGCCGGTTGCAGGGATAATCCTTCCAAGAAATTGACGACCGAACTCGGACCGGTGAACTTCGTCGGCATCGGCGGTATTGGCATGAGCGGCATTGCCGAAATCATGCTCAAGATCGGCTATCAGGTGCAGGGCTCGGACGCCAAGGCCAGTGCCAATACCGAGCGCCTCGAAAAGCTGGGCGCACGTATCTACATCGGTCACGACGCGTCCCACATTACCGAGGGCGTCTCGGCTGTCGTCTATTCGACCGCCGTCAAGGCCGATAACCCCGAGATGGTCGAAGCGCGCGAGCGCCGCATCCCTGTAGTTCGCCGCGCGGAAATGCTGGCCGAACTGATGCGCCTGCAGTTCTCGATCGGCGTGGGTGGCACCCACGGCAAGACGACCACCACCTCTATGGTTGCGGCCCTGCTGGATGCGGGCAACCTTGACCCGACCGTCGTCAACGGCGGCATCATCAATGCCTATGGCACCAACGCCAAGGTCGGCGACGGTGACTGGATCGTGGTCGAGGCCGACGAGTCGGATGGCTCGTTCCTGCGCCTGAAGTGCACCGTGGCGATGATTACCAACATCGACCCCGAGCATCCTGACCACTACGGCGACTTTGACGCCGTGAAGAAGGCGTTCCGGGACTTCATCGAAGACACGCCCTTCTATGGTTTTGGCGTTGTCTGTCTCGATCACCCCGAAGTTCAGAAGCTGGCGGCCCAGATCGTCAACCGCCGCCTGATCACCTACGGCCTCAACCCGCAGGCCATGGTCCGCGCCGAGAACGTGAAGATGGACCCGGATGGTTCGACCTTCGATGTCGTCATCCGCGCTTCGCACGCCAGTGACGAGGACATCCGCATCGACGGTGTTCGCCTGCCGATGGCGGGTTGGCACAATGTGTCGAATGCTCTGGCTGCTATCTCTGTCGCCCGTGAAGTCGGCGTTGATGACGAGGGCATCCGTACCGGCCTTGCCAGCTTTGGCGGTGTGAAGCGTCGCTTCACCACCACGGGCGTGTCGAATGGTGTTCGTATCATCGACGACTATGGCCACCACCCGGTTGAAATCGCCGCTGTTCTGAAGGCCGCCCGTCAGGTGGTCCAGAACGCCGACCAGTCGGGCCGCGTGATCGCAGTGGTTCAGCCACACCGCTACACGCGTCTGCGTGACCTGATGTCGGACTTCTCGACCTGCTTCATGGACGCCGACAGCGTTCTGGTCGCAGACGTTTACCCCGCCGGCGAACAGCCGATCGAGGGCGTGGACAAACACGCTCTGGTCAGCGGCATCAAACAGTTCGGCCACCGCCACGTCGCGCCGCTGGAAAGCGCCACGGCACTGGCAGAGGTGATCAAGGCCGAGGCCAAGCCGGGCGATCTGGTTGTCTGCCTCGGTGCCGGTGACATCACTGCCTGGGCCTATGCCCTGCCGCAACAACTCGAAGCACTGGCCTAAGGGGATACGTCCGATGAGCTGGACCGACAATCTGCCGACCGTGCGTGGCAAGCTGCTGCTGAACGAGGAACTGGCCCCCTACACGTGGTTCCGCGTGGGCGGTAAGGCCGATGCCCTGTTCATTCCTGCCGATGAAGACGATCTGGTCGACTTCCTGAAGGCGCTGCCTGCCGATGTTCCGGTCTATCCGTTCGGCGTTGGCTCGAACCTGATCGTGCGCGATGGCGGCATGCCGGGTGTGGTGATCCGTCTGGCGGGCCGTGCGTGGGGACAGGTGACGACCGATGGTCTGACCATCACCGCGGGCGCTGGCGCTCTGGATTCCATGGTGGCCAAGGCTTCGGCCAAGGCGGGAATTGCGGGCCTTGAGTTCTATGCCGGTATTCCCGGCTCCATCGGCGGTGCGTTGACGATGAATGCGGGCTGCTATGGCTCGGAAACCAAGGACGTTCTGGTTTCGGCGCGCGGTGTGAACCGCAAGGGCGAGAAGGTTGAGCTGACGGTCGAGCAGTTCGGCTATACCTACCGCCACTCCAACGCTCCGGTGGACATCATCTGGACCGAAGCGACCTATCGCGGCACCGCCGATGCGCCTGAGGCCGTAGCCGAGCGTATGAAGGCCATCACCGAGCGTCGCGAAACCACCCAACCGATCCGTGAAAAGACCGGCGGCTCGACCTTCAAGAACCCCGAGGGCCATTCCTCGTGGAAGCTGGTCGACGAGGCAGGCTGGCGCGGCAAGATGTTCAAGATGACCGGCGGCGGCGCGAAGTTCAGCGAGTTGCACTCCAACTTCATGATCAATCCGGGCGAGGCGACCGCTGCCGACCTCGAAGGTCTGGGCGAGACCGTCCGTCAGGACGTCTTCTCCAAGACCGGCATCCAGCTGAGTTGGGAAATCAAGCGCATCGGCCGTCCGGGCTGATTGCGACTTAGGGATACACGCGGGGGATGAAAACCATCCCCCGTTTCATGCACTTTTTTGAAGCGTAGCAGGGCATCTGGCCCCTATCGTTTCCAAGTGGTTAACCCTATTGAGGCGATAGGGGGAGGCTAGTCTTCGGATTGTCTCATGCGCGCGCCTCTTAACACCCTCCATGTTGCCGTCCTGATGGGCGGACTATCCTCGGAACGCGAAGTTTCGCTGGAATCCGGTGCGCGTTGCGCCGATGCGCTGGAAGGGCAGGTTGCCAAGGTCTCCCGCGTCGATGCGGGGCGCGATCTGGCGCAGGTTTTGGCCGAACTGAAACCCGATGTCGTTTTTAACGCGCTGCATGGTGCGTGGGGCGAGGACGGCTGCGTTCAG
>JAEZHG010000080.1 GCA_023436945.1 Pseudomonadota bacterium
GTCTGGCAGCGGGCGATTTCAATATCGCGGCCTCACTGCTCGAGACGCACATCTGGCACGGTGAGCGCAAAACGACCCGATGATAAAACTTGCGCTGAGGCATGCGAGGCGTTGGGCATCTCCAATCTCGAACGCAGTAGATGTGTTCCGCACACTCAGCCGATGTTTCGCGCTTTGGGATGGCTGCGCAGAGGCCAAGTGCTCATCTGGTTGTTAGCAACAGGACCTGACATGCGTTTTTTCGCAGACTACACAGGTTCGGAAAGTGTTGCATTCATAAATGGCTGTTTAAACAGCTATATAGACGGCGCTTTAGAATTACAGCTTTGCAATCGTCGAATGCACTTGTGTTGCAACTCTGAAATCGCTTGGGCGATTTGTGAGGTGTGAAGAGGACGAATACCCTCGTTATCGATAGTTTGTAGATAAGCGATAAATACGTAGACGAGCGTCCGTTTCTGACGCTAACCAGACTACACCAGCTTACTGATATCGAAGGCTGAGCCCCAATAGGTGTCTTCCCCCCTTCCAATCTCTGTGATCGATCTAACGAGGCCGCCTTGCGCATCTAGTGCCTCGTCGGCGAGGGCGATCATTCTTGGGTTTGGTGTACAATAGGGCGCTGCGGAGCGCAGGTTTGCGGCCAGTTGTGCCGGCGCAGGCCTGGCTCGATCAAAGGCAATGATAAAGGCGGCGGCTGGTGAGCGGCTGACGCCCGCCCAACAGTGGATGAGTAGGGGGCCTTGTGCCCGAGAACTCCGGCCAAACTCTATGATGGAATGGATGTGCTCTGCTGAGGGTTCGATCAGGCCATCGCGGGGTTCGGCGATGTCGTTGAAGCGCAGCTCAAGATGATAAGGGGCGAGGCAATGAAACCCCGTGGGCTCGGCCGACGGAGAGATCAGGCTGAGAATATGGCTAGGGCGGCGGACGCGGGCGATAGCCTCCACGTCATGTAGGGGGCAGACGATAATGCTCATGACAGAATGGCAGCCATCGCCAATAGGAACCCGATCTCAAAGGCTTGCTCGATAGCGCCCAGTACGTCACCGGTGCGGCCACCTAACAGACGCCAAGCGAGACACGCTGGAATAGCTGCGACTGCGATACCCACGGCCACGGCTATTGTCGCTTGCAATGGCGTAAAAGGGAGCAAAGCCAACGCTCCAACAGAGAATGCGATAACCACGTTCAATGCCGTCGTCCTGTCCGGCTTGCCCTCCTTGGCCATGCCCGGATCGCCGCCGTATGGCATAATGGCCATGGCTAGAACTGCGGTTGAGCGCCCCATGGCGTTAGCCGCCAATACACCGAACAACCCGAGCAAAGGGCTGGTCGAAGCGAGCGTCCCGACGCAAAGAATACGCAATGCGAGGTTCATGAAGACAACGGACGCGCCATAGGTGCCGAGGCGACTGTCCTTCATGATTTCGAGGCGGCGGCTTCGTGTCTGGCCACCGCCGATGCCGTCGGCGGTATCGGCCAGTCCGTCCTCGTGGAAACAGCCAGTCAACCCCATGCCCGCAGCCACAGCCAAAACAGCAGCTATCCAAGGGCTCCAGATCAGACTTGCTAGCCAAAGCACACAGCCTGAAACGCCACCGACCATCAACCCTACGGCGGGATAGTAGCGAGCGCTCTGCTGTATCCATTCGGGTTGAAAGTCGTCTAGCTGCGGGGTCGGTACGCGGGTCAGAAACTGGACCGCACAGATGAACAGCTTGGTCTCTTTTACGATCATCAAGCAGCACCCAAAACTTCCACAAGGGTGGCGACGTCGGTTGTGATCGCGCAGGCGCTCCTGATGATCGGCACAGCGAGCAGGGCGCCTGTGCCTTCACCAAGGCGCATATCTAGATCAAGCAAAGGGCGCACGTTGAGCGCGTCAGTGATAGCCTTGTAGCCAGGCTCGGCGGAGGTGTGGGTGAAGATGCAGAAGTCCTGCGCTTGGGGTGCCAACCGGATCGCTAGAAGGGCCGCTGACGAGCAGATAAACCCATCGATAAGAACCGGCACTCGGCGCTTGGCGCATTCAAGAATAGCGCCCGCAATCTGACCAATTTCGAACCCGCCGAATTCTACCAGAACGTCCATTGGGTCTGATGCATTACTGCGATCGGCGGCCCTTGTAAGTACGGCGCGCTTGATGGCCATGCCTTCATCGGAATGACCTGCTCCCGGACCGATACATCGGTCAAGCTCTTCACCCGTCAGGCGATGAATGAGCAACGCTGCCGAGGAACTGTTGCCAATGCCCATCTCTCCCAAGGCGATAATGTCGGCCCCTTTGTCGATGACGTCGACAGCGACTTGTGCGCCATAGTTCAGTGCCAGCTGCGCCTGTTGGAGCGACATAGCAGGCTCTACGGAAGCGTCATTAGTGCCTCGACTGACCTTGCGATGGATTAGGTCATCTCGGCCATTTAGATCAGCGGCGACACCTGCATCGACTACATGGACGCTAGCCCCCACCACCTTGGCAATGGCGTTGGCGGAAGCTCGTCCTGCCAGAAGGCTGTCCACCATTGAGACCGTCACACTGGCGGGAAATGCTGCCACTCCCGAACGGGTTAGGCCGTGGTCGCCTGCGAAGACGATGAGTGCCGGATTAGTGATCGTGGGGTCTGTGCATTGCTGAATCAGCCCGATGCGCACGGCCACCTCTTCCAACCTTCCCAGAGACTTCGGCGGTTTGGCCTTTCCATCAAGGCAGGCCTCGATCTCTGGCCTGATGGACTGAGGGAGGGCAGGAATATCGAGCAGGTGGGAGATCGTCATTTACGGCAAGCCAGTTGGTACAGGTGATCGAGGGCGAGGTGTTGTTCGAGCGTGGCGGCTATGGCGTCGAGCGCGGCATCAACAACGGTGGCATGGTCATGTGCCTGTGGCCCTGTTCCCGTTAGCCCCAGTAAGCCCGCGCGGGCTTTAGGGGTGTCGAACACACCGTGGATGTAGAGCCCTTGGGCAAGCCCGTTAGGCGATATTGCACCGTGAGGCTGGCCATCAATCAGTGCGACGGGCCGCTCTGTGTCGGTGCCTAACGTCTGGCCTACGTGGATTTCATAGCCCTTGAAGTCTGAGCCACAGGAGGTGATCTTACCGCTGACCAGCTTCAGTGTTTTCGAGTGATGAAGAGTGGTCTCGACGTCGAGCAAGCCTAAGCCGTGACACGAGCCAACTTCTCCTTCAACGCCGTGCGGGTCATGGATGTGACGGCCCAGCAACTGATAGCCACCGCAGATGCCGAGCACTCGCTTGTTGCGGCGGACGTGGGAAAGGATGTCGATGTCCCACCCCTGCGCCTTGAGAAACGCCATATCCGCAATTGTGGCCTTGGTGCCTGGGAGAATGATCCAGTCGCTATCTGCAGGAATGGTTTGGCCCGGAGGGACGAACTGCAGATCAAACTGCGGGTCGGCAAACAAGGGATCGAAGTCATCGAAATTGGCGATGCGCGATAATATCGGGACGGCGATGCGGACCTGTCCCTGAGGAGCATCCTCTGAGGTCTTTAGCAGCACGACCGCGTCTTCTGCGGGTAGTCGGCAAGCCTCAGTGAGCCATGGCACCATGCCCAGATCATGCCATCCGGTCAGTTCCGCAATCTGCTCGCGACCACGATCAAACAGGCTCGGATCACCCCGGAACTTGTTGATGATGAAGCCGTGGATCATGGCGGCGTCTTCAGGATCAAGCACCGCCTTGGCACCGACCAGAGCGGCGATGACATGGCCGCGGTCGATGTCGCCTACGAGGACAACAGCGACGTTGGCCGCACGTGCAAATCCCATGTTGGCGATGTCGCCTTCGCGCAGATTGATCTCGGCGGGACTGCCCGCACCTTCGACGATGACGAGGTCGGCTTCGGAGTGCAGCCGCTGGAAACTGTCCAGCACGACCTCCAGCAAGGCCGCTTTGCGCTGCTGGTATCCACTGGCCTTCCAGTGACCCTCGACTTGACCTCTGACGACGAGCTGAGCGCCCGTGTCGCTTTGGGGTTTGAGGAGGAGGGGGTTCATGTGGACTGTCGGCGCGGTCCGGCAGGCGAGGGCCTGAAGAGCCTGCGCCCGGCCAATTTCTCCTGTCAGCCCACGATCGTCAGGTTGGGTGACCGCGGCATTGTTCGACATGTTTTGCGGCTTGAACGGACGCACTGTCAGGCCGCGATTGGTGAAGGCCCGGCACAGACCCGCCACAAGCACGGACTTACCGACATCCGATCCGCAGCCCTGGATCATCAGAGACGCCATAGAGCACCTGCGAGGACCAAGATGATGGTGAGCAAGCCGAGGGCGAGAAGGTAGATGACAGCGCCGTTTTTCATGTCCATTGCCGTAGGAGCCGATCCATTACCAAAGCTCGGGCGCTCGCAAAGGACTCCGTCGTAATGGACTGCTCCTCCCAGTCGAACTCCCAAGGCTCCGGCCATGGCGGCCTCTGGCCAGCCCGCATTTGGAGATGCGTGTTTGGCGGCGTCTTTCAGCATGACACGCAGGGCCTGTGACGCAGTTCCTCGGGCGGCACACGCCATTACGATCAACAGGCCAGCGATACGGGCCGGTATCCAGTTGGCGATGTCATCGGTTTTCGCCGCGGCCCAGCCGAAGGCGCGCCATCTCGGCTCCATGTGGCCGATCATGCTGTCCGCAGTGTTGATGGCCTTATAGGCAAACAATGCGGGCAGGCCCCCTATGGCGAACCAGAATACTGGCGCAACGACGCCGTCGTTGAAACTTTCAGCCAAGCTTTCCAAGGCTGCGGCCGAGATATCTGAGGCGTCCATCGTAGCGGTATCGCGGCCAACAATCATGGACACGGCGTGCTTGGCAGCTTCCAAATCGTTCCGCGACAATGGACGCTGAATGGCAATGAAGTGCTGATAAAGGCTTCCGGCCGCGAGACCTAAAACACCGACGAGCGCGCACAGATAGGGCGCGAAGTCGGGTACCCATGCCTCAAGCCCGGACTGGACAGAAAGCCCGACGACAGCGGCAGCACCTGCCACAACCAGCAAGGCCAATACGCCACGCCATCGTTTGGTGCGTTCCAGCACTTGATTGAGGTTCCAGCGCCGGTCCAGCGCCCCGATCAAAGCGCCGAGAGCTACGACCGGATGCGCTATCCGGTTGGGCCAGCGGATAAAGAACTCCAGCCAGAGCGCCGCCGCCACCAACCATAGCCATGGCACGTCATGCACGAGCCAAGGTCTCCAGCACATAGCCGTCGTTGCCCTTCAAAAGGGCAGCCCTGATCCCGTAAGCCTTTTCGAGGAAATGGGAGGCCAAGACCTTGCTGGGCACGTCGTCGGCCAGCACCCGAGCGTCACTCAGCAGAATGACCCGATCTGCCGCCTTTAGAGCTAGGGTGAGATCGTGAAGAGTCAGGATGACGCCGCGCCCGTCTTTCTGAGCCAGCTCTCTGAACAGGGCCACGACATCGAGGCAGTGGCCAGGATCCAGACCCGCCAAAGGCTCGTCCGCAAGCAGCCATTGCGGATCTGTCGCCAAGGCTCTTGCCAACAGAAGCCGCGCCCGCTTGCCGCCTGAAAGGGTAGAAACGGGTCGGTTTGCAAACTCTGATGTTGAGGTGCGGACCATCGCGGCACGGACAGCATCGGCGTCTTCAGCCGTGCGCCCCCATGGCCCGCAATGGGGCGTGCGCCCTAAGCCTACAAGGGTTTCGCCATCAATCTCCCAAGCCAGTTCCGAATATTGGGGAAGGTAGGCGATCCGCTTGGCACGCTCTTGCGACTTCAGTTCCAGCAGGGGGGCCGCATCGAGATAGACCTTGCCCCGGTTAGGCCGACGCAGACCGGCCAAACAATCGAGCAAGGTGGATTTACCCGCACCGTTCGGGCCGATGATGGCGGTAACCTGTCTGCGATGAAGCGAGAGATTTATCCTCTCAAGCACTGACCGCGAACCGAAGGTGACACAGAGGTCTGACGTCTTGATCTGGCTCATACGATTTTCCGGCGCATGGAGATGAGAAGGGCGAGGAAGAACGGCCCACCCAAGGCCGCCATGGCCACGCCAAGGGCTGATCCGGTCATCGCCATCATGGGCAACACCCAAGGCTGTCCACTGAAGCTGCCCATGTAGAAGGTGGTGACCGCACCTAGCGCGGCCATGCTGGAGACGCCCAGCATACCGGGATCGGCGAGCGGATTGCGCGTATAGCCCTGCATGGCGGCACCGCCCAAGCCCAGCACGGCACCAACCATGATGGCTAAAATCGTGCGTGGCAGCCGCAACTCGACCAGAATGGCCCTCGATGGATCGCCCGGAGTTGCGAGCCATTGGTGCAGAGGAATCCAGACCTTTCCGGCGCAAAGGCTTCCTAAACAGAGCAGCACCACAAAGACGAACAGCCCGCCGCAGAGAGCGGCAGGATGGATAGACGCTGACTTCATTGAAGGGCCTCCAGCGCCTGCTGTCGGGCGCGGACAAGTGCGGTGGCGGTATCGATCAGAACAGGCCCGCCGCAGTAGAGAAGCTTTTCGGGGAACTGGACCTGCGCCATCCGGTGGGATATAGAGCGCAGGGCAGGGTGGAGCATGATCCGTTCAGCCCACGACCTCGCGCCCTGTGATCCGGCTCCGCTCAGAAGAACTTCTGGCGGATTGGCAATGATCTGTTCGAGGGACAGGTTTCCCCATTTCCCGACGCCATATCGACCGGCCACATTGTCGAACCCCGCGATCTCCATCATTTCGGACATCAGGGTGCCTTGGCCTGCAGCAAAGCCGTTGGGTTGGAACACCACGGCTTTCAGCCGTCGCTCATCAGGCTGGATCCGACTGCGCTCGATTTGGCGCGTGATTTCTAGGCTCAATGCAGAGGCGCGGTCGGCATGGCCTGTCAGTGCGCCAATGCGATCAACCTGCTCGAGACTTTCCTCAATGGATTGAGGGACACCGAACAACTCGACAGCTATTCCTAGACGCGCCAACGCATTTCGCGTGGCTCGTGAACTGTGCTGGCTGCTCAGCACAAGATCAGGACGCAGTGACACAATCTCTTCTGCCGTTTCGTGGGTGATCGGCAGGGTCTGGGCGAGCGGATAGATGTTCGACTGTTGCGAGATACGCGAAAAATGGCTGATAGCCGCAATCTGATGCCTTGGCGCCAGCCGAACGAGGATGGCGTCTAGGCAGGGGTTCAGAGACACAATGCGGCGCGGCGGCGGGGCCGTAGCCGACGCGGGCAAAGCAATGCTGGCCATGCCCGCAACGAGGATACCGCGTCGGCTGACGGTCATAGCCCTGCCTCCAGCGCACCCTGTAGGCGATGGAAATCTTCAGGACTTGACAGGCCAAAGCGCAACACGTCCGGCGTATGATCGAACGGTCGCGTCAGGATGCCGCGTCTGCATAGCTGCCAGAACCAGTCATGGGCGCGGCTGTGTCGAGCCAACCTGAACAGGCAGGTGCCACCGATCACCTCGAGCCCAGAGCAGTTTAGTACTTCATCGAGTTTTGCCGCTTGCCCTTGGAGCGATGCGAGGGTCGCTTCACTCCAAGCCCGGTCGACATAGGCTTGCCTGCCCATGGTGATGGCGTCGGCAGAGACAGGCCAATCGCCTGTCAGGGTCCTCAACGAGGCTTTGAAAGCGGGCGAGGCAATCGCGAAGCCCAGCCGGACCCCTGCCAGACCGAAGAACTTTCCGAAAGATCGAAGGACGATGAGCCGATCGGAGACGACATCCGCCATCGAATTTTCCGGTGAGCATTCCCCGAAAGACTCGTCGATGACCAGCCAACGCCCTTGAGTCTCACGCTTTCGCAGGATGCGAAGCAGCTCGGCCTTGCTGAAGACATAGCCGTCGGGGTTGTTGGGATTGACGATGACCAGCACATCGGAACCCGATTTATGGGCTTCAAGGACGTCGATCGTCATGGGTGCGAGAAAGGCCGCTTTCCATGCCTCGGCGTGGGCCCCGTAGGTCGGGCCAACAATATCGACCGTAACCCGTCCTAGGAGGACTGGCAGGAGGCGAATAACGGTCTCGGCCCCCGCGGCAGCCGCAACGCGTTCCGGCTGAGCCTTGAAATATCGTGCAGCGACGTCTTCGAGTGCCGCGAGTTCCAGTGGATCAGGCAGGCGGCCACGTTCCGCCGCACTGGCTGGCTGCGCCGGGTAGGGTACCGGATTGATGCCGGTCGACAGATCAAGCCAAGGCTCAGTCACCTCGGGATGGGCGTAAGAGGCGGCCCGAAGGCCGCCTCCATGCCGTATCGCCTCTTTATGCGGGCGCACCGATAGCATGGCGCATCAGAACCGGATGCGCACGCCACCGAATACGCCACGGTCCGCCGTGCCGTAGTTCTGGACGATCTGGTATTGCTCGTCGAACAGGTTTTCTACGCGGCCATAGACTTCCAAATGGTCGTCGATCGGATAGGAAACGCGCAGATCTACGAGGGTGTAGGCATCCAAGGTGCCGGTGTTGGCATCATTGGTGAAGGTCTCACCCGAGTAGCGCACAGCCACGCCGGTCTTAAGGCCACTGGCGAATGCATAGTCAGCCGAGACGTTGGCCATATGCTCGGGACGGCGGGTCAGTTGCTTGCCCTTGTTGGTGCCCGAGGCGCTGGTGGCGTCGGTCCAGGTATAGTTAGCAGCGACCTTGAAGGCAGGCGTCACGTCATAAACGCTGCTGACTTCGATGCCTTGAGCCTCGGTCTTTTGGACGTTGGCGTAATACCCCCAGCGCATCGCACCGTTCACGACACAAAGCGGATCAGCCGTGCTGGAGCAGCCGTTGTAGCGGATCTCGTTGTCGGCCTCGCGGTTGAAGTAGGTTACCGCAACGGTCGCCTTATCCAGCAGCTTTTGCTGGACGCTGACTTCCCAAGCGTCGAACTCTTCCGGCTGCAGGGTCAGGTTGCCGTATTCGCTGTACAGTTCGTACAGGCCAGGTGCCCGGACGCCTTGGCCCCAGCTGGCGCGAAGGACCGTATCGCCCTCATTGATGGTCCAAGCCGCAGCGACTTGGCCAAGGACATCGTCACCGTATTGGGCGTGATCATCATAGCGGATACCCGCCGTCAGGTTCAGCGAAGGCAGGGCAGCCCACTGGAACTGGACATAGGCGCTGTCGAGATCGGCGCGGCCGGTGCCAAAGGCAGGCTTGGTCGCGCGGTCGTAGGGCGAGCGGGTGCGCATTTCAGCACGCTCGGTCTCGACACCGAAGGTGGCATTCAGGTCCGAGCTAAAGGCAAAAGTACCTTGGTATTCCCAGCGCGTGTTCTCGCCCTTGGCCTCGAAGGTCGAAGTCTCGATGGTGCGTTCTGGGTTGGTATTGTTGCGCTGCGTGTCAGTGTAGGCATAGCCGATGCGGTTACGCAGGCGACCATCCAGCAGA
Organism: Pseudomonadota bacterium; assembly: GCA_023436945.1. Lineage (GTDB taxonomy): Bacteria > Pseudomonadota > Alphaproteobacteria > Caulobacterales > Caulobacteraceae > Brevundimonas. The sequence goes on from JAEZHG010000080.1 coordinate 9,367, forward strand.
TCGAAGTTCAGACCCGCATAGGTGACCAGTTCTTCTGTGTTACCGAACTCACGGCTGTCGCCGTTGTAGGCGTCGAAGTCATTGGTTCCGTCGGAATAGACCGCACGAAGGTCCAGCGAGGCATTGTCAATCAGTTTGAAGTTCAGCCGGCCAGAGACGCTGGTGTTTTCATAGCCGTCGACCTCGGTGCCAGTTGCGTAGGCCGAGAAGCCGTCAGTCTCATAACGGTTCGCTGCCAGACGCCAGCTAAGACGCTCATTGGCACCGCCGATGCCGCCACGGAAGTACTGGGTTCCGCGCGAGCCAGCTTCTGCACTTACGTTGCCTTGGAAAGCCTCCGTCGGCTCTGCCGTGATGATGTTCACCACGCCACCGATGGCTTGGCTGCCCCACAGGGTCGACTGTGCACCGCGCAGGACCTCGATGCGGCCAGCGTCGCCAACCAGAAGGTTGCTGAAGTTGGCACCGCCTTGGGTGGAGGAGGGGTCGTTCATCTTCACGCCGTCGATCAGAACGACAGTGTGGTGGCCTTCAGCGCCACGGATGTTGACGGTCGTAGACGTGCCGACGCCGCCGTTGCGGGTGAAGCTGACGCCCGGAGTGCGGGCCAACATGTCTGGAACAGCCGTCGCTTGCGCGGATTCCAGAGCAGCCTTGGTCAGTACCGTGACCGAGGCACCTACCTTGTCGATCGACTGGGCCGAACGGTTGGCCGTGACGATGACGTCAGCTACGGTTGTCGCGACGGTAGCAGCATTCGGCGCTGCAACCTGCTGGTCGAGTTCTGCCGCAAGTGCTGGCGAAGAAAGAAAGACGGCAAGGCCTGCAGCCGGCAAAAGAAGCCTGTTCAATGTGACATCCCCACATGGATGCGCACAGCGAGATAGACCACGCCTGTGTTTCAAGACACGCGCAATCGCCCGCTGAACGCGGTTGAAAACGATGTCGTCACACGAGTTACCTCGACCACTTGGCTCTTCCCGGCCGCGTGGAGAACGACGGCGGCAGGTAGGTCTCCTGGCTTGCGGATCAACGCCGGTGCACGTCGCCTTCCCAGGGACATCTGGCCGTAGCCAAGTCAGTCTCCAGTGGCATATGACGTGCGGGCTAGCCGCTCACAGTTGCGGGAACAGCCGGAGTTTTGAACTCCGTTCCCTTTTAATCCCCGTTAAGGGGAACCTGACGCAGTTCGGGCAGTAGGACTGTCCACGGCTCAGGTCAACCGGAGATTTTTGATGGGGTACACACTGGTGCTTGGTGGCGCACGCTCGGGAAAGAGCCGATATGCCCAGCGCTCCGCCGAGGCAGCAGCGGCAGCAGCCGGCACCAAACCCATTGCCGTCGTCACGGCTCAGATCTACGACCAAGAGATGGCTGAAAGGGTGACCAAACATCGCGAAGAGCGCGGCGATGAATGGGATACGATCGAGGCACCGCTTGATCTACCTCAGGCTATCGCGGCATTGGGGAACGGCGATGTAGCGGTCATCGACTGCATGACGCTTTGGCTGACGAACGTGATGCTGGCCGAGGAAGACATCGGACAGAAGACGCGCGAGCTTCTCACCGCCCTGACAAGTACACAGGCGGAAATCTGGGTCGTCAGCAATGAGGTTGGTTGGGGGATTGTGCCCGATAATGCGCTGGCCAGACTGTTTCGCGACGAGGCCGGTCGGCTGAATCAAGCCTTGGCAGAGTGCGCAGACCATTCGGTGCTGATCGTGGCAGGGATGAAGCTGGACCTCACCCGCCCATAAGCATCAATCGACGGTGACCATGCCCTCTGGCGGAATGCGCACCAGGAAATGTCCCTTCACGCCTTCCGGCCAGTTTTTGTACGGTACGACACCCTCAAGGCTTTGATCATAGTGTAGAGCAAACTCAACCAAGGCTTGCGCCGATTCAGGTGTGGGCTCGAAGTTGGCGAGGACGTAGCCGATCTTACCGGGCGCTCTCAAATGCACCGCGCAGTGCTGGGAGCAAGCGAACAGACAGGCCATGGGCTCAACGCTGATCGAAGCCGTTGTAAGCGCGCCAGCCGCATCCTTCACATGACGGAAAAGAGCGGTTCCACCACGTTCTCCTGAGGCGTTCAGCGGTTCCTCAGCTTTGAACTTACACGTCGAACAAACAACGATTGAAGTGCCGCCATTGGAGGCGCGCAATATCGACATCACATACAATCCTGAGGCATGGGGCGCAGCACTACAGCACCCCACATCCGCGTTTCCGATTCTCTTTCGGGTCGTGGTCAGGATAGGCACATGACCACAGAGATCGACAACAGCCAGCTTCGACATAAAAAGAAAATGGCTAAAATTCAGGCTATTAAAGCCAGAACATTAAGCACCAAGACAGTCGAGAAAGGCTTGGTAATTGTACATACCGGAGCAGGGAAGGGTAAGAGCACTGCGGCACTGGGCATGGCGCTACGCATGATGGGTCACGGCATGAAAGTGTCGATCATCCAGTTCATCAAAGGCGCAATGGACACCGGTGAGCAGGCAATTTTCGATGCGTTCACTGACCTCGCGATATCGAGAAGGTTCGTGAAGCTTTGGAAGCCTGCAAGGCCAGCTAGACGAGGTTCTTGAGGCCTTGGCCCAAAAACCTGACGACACTCACGTGATCATCACGGGCCGAAACGCCCATGAACATCTGATCGAAGCCGCTGACCTGGTCACCGAAATGAGTCTGGTCAAACACCCGTTTAGAGCCGGGGTTAAAGCCCAGGCTGGGATTGAGTTCTAATGCCGACTCAACTGATCGAGATCATCGTGGCCGATTGGACGTGGATCGGATCAGATTGCAGATTGGCGGACCGCTTAAAGACGATGCCTCAGGGCGTCCACCAACTGATCGTAGCTAGCTTATAAATTTCTCATAATATACCTTAGGCGATAATTGGTTTAACGCTACGGAGTTTGTCCTTTATGCCTGCAGACCCTTTGAAAACTTCACGTAAACCAACGTTACGCGATTATCGCGATACCAGATAGCAGGCAGAGCGACATGAAGCGAAAAATCGTCGGCGCAGCAACTTTGGGACTGGCGCAGTTGTGGACCGCGTCGGTTTCCGCACAGACCCAAGCGGACCTCAATCAAGTCCTTCCGTCAGTGGTTCGTGTCAGCCTTATCGGCCAAGACGAATACGGCGACTTTTTCCTCTTTGGCGTTGGTAGCGGCTTTGTGGCTGCTGATGGCAAGGTCGTTACGAACAACCACGTCGTGGCCAGCGCCCAGAAACACAACCTCGTCATAGCAATCACGCCGCACGAAGGCTTCGGCAGGCCCGTGCCAGGCCGTATCGTCAGAACGGATCCGGTAGCTGATCTGGCACTCATTTCGGCGCCTGATCTGGTGTCGCCAGCAGCACGTATCGCAGCGCCACCGGCACACACCGAAACCGTCCATGCGGTCGGTTATCCGGCACTGGTATGTGACGTGCTGGCCTGTTCGGCTGATGAGCGTATTGCGCCGACTGTGCCAGACTTTTCCACAGGCCCGATTTCGCGCTTCGCTGACAGAACGCCGCAAGGCGGAAATGTAAAAACGATATTTCACCGCGCCGCGATCAGCGGTGGCAATAGCGGCGGGCCGATCGTGGACCAATGCGGCCGCGTCGTTGGCGTCAATACATGGGTATCGGCTGCGTTTGTCGATCAGAACGGCGAGATACAGGCGCCTCCTGCCTTATCGGTTGCGACGCACAGTGATGAATTAAAAAGCTTTTTGAGTCGTTCAGGCGTGCTCTTCATTGAGGACGCCAATCCCTGCCGTTCAGCAGCTCAAATCAATGCCGAACTGAATGAAAAGCTGGAGAAAATGGAAGCCACCCTCGCGGCAGAGGCTGAAACTCACCGTCTTGAGGAAGAGCGCCTTTCTCGCGAACGCGCTGCCGAGACGCAACGTATCATCATGATGGCTGTTGGCAGCGTTGTTGCGCTGGTGGCTTTGTTCGGTGTCATCCTCTGGGCAGTTCTGCGCGGCGGCAAACGCCCTGCCCAGCCCAGCAACCACAGGGTCGCTGCGCCGACTGATGTAGAGGGGACGGATGGCCCGTACATCGCCCCCCTCGCCTCGCAACCGGCTTCTGCGTCCAAGAAGTTTCCAGGCGCCCTTGTAGGGTCGTGGGCGGTCTCTGCTTGCGTCCTGATCGGGGCCATCTGGTTCATGATGCAGGACGGCAAAGGGGCCGCAGCGATAGAGGCGGGTTCGCCTGCACCAACGGATGGAATGCCTTCAGTTGTTAATCTGCGGTGCGAAATCGACCAGAACGCAAGCTATGGTCTCGATCGCACCAGTGGCGGTACACAGCTGACGTTCGATCGACAGAATGCTTGTGTGAACGGCCGTACCCGGTACGCGTCCGAAGGCACTGGATATGAGCGAATGATCGTGGCGTCGAACTCGCGGCACCTGGTCATCAACCGCTTCAGCAGCGATCTGGGCACGTTTATCCAAGACAGCTATGTGGTGACCGGAAAGGTGTGGACAGACGCCGACAATGCGGCGAAAGCCAACATCCAGGGGTGCCCCAGTGACCCGGCGCGCGCGCAGGCGCAGATCGGCCAGTTCAATGACATGCGCGCACGTTTTGACGGCGGATTGCCATCGACACCGGCGAAACGCGTGCAATGGCGCTGTACGCCACAGTAGTTAACTTTTAGGAGGAAGTGGTGGGCGGCGAGGGATTCGAACCCCCGACCCTCTCGGTGTAAACGAGATGCTCT
>JAEZHG010000062.1 GCA_023436945.1 Pseudomonadota bacterium
CTACGATGGTCTTCGCCTAGACAACACTCTTTCTTGGGGCGATGGCTTCCTCCTGAAAAAATTCACTGTCTCCCCAGGGCGCCTACGTGCTCGCCAAAAAGATAGCAAGTTCACCTACTTTTATTCGGAGAACATGACTTCCCACGACGCACTGCTAGGCACCTCTCCCTACCCCAGTGGCGGACTCTGCAGGTCCAATGATGGGACTGGCGCAGTACGAGGTTTCATCATCGCAGGTCGCTGCAATATGAATTGGAACGATAGCCCTATAGTTGAAAATATTGAAGTATATGATGTCGATTCACCAGGATTCCGCCAAGAACTAATTTACAACGGACGCAGCGGCGACAATCTAAAATTTCTCTATAGAGAATTCTCTGGCGATTTTATGAGACCTCCATTCTCCCAAGATGTTCAGTACGACATCAACGATAGCAATATCATCGGATTTAGAGGCGCTCGAATAGAAGTACTTGAAGCATCTAATACCAATTTGACCTATCGAGTTATATCATCTTTTCCTGATTTTGTGCCAAACTAAAAAAAGGGAGCCAACTGGCTCCCTTTTCCATAGGGCTTATTCGCCGCCTTGAGCCGGAGTGGTCGGCTGAAGGGTGACGACCAGCGGGTCCGGCGACAGGTCGTTGGTCGAGCCGTTGACGACGTCGACGATGATACCGACCAGACCGCCGAAGATCACGTTGCCCAGCAGCGCCATGGTGCCGCCACCGCTCATGGCCGAGTTCACGGCGCGGGTTTCCGGCACATAGCCTTCCTTCGACACATTGACGCTGAAACCGTCTTTGCGCGGCATGCGAAGGGTGCACGGGGTGCTGTCGCAGGTGAAGCCGTTCGAGGTACTGGCGCGGGCCGAGGGCGGGCTCGACTCGATGGTGAACGGCTGGGTGGTGCCACGGGTGATGGTAGCGCAGGCCGGAAGGGTCATGGTCAGGCCGGTCAGAGCGATGGCTTTGACGGCGAGGCTGATTTTAAGCTTGGTAAGCATGAATATATACAATCACTTAGCTGGCCGACGGGGCGAGCTTTCGCTCACGCCAAATAAGGCAAGAATGTGACAATCACAATAAGCTTGGCCATTATAGCCACAGGATTTGTCGGGTTAATTCTTGCCTGAGTGTTCAGGCTGAAGGGCTGCTGGGCGCTTCAGATGGCACTTAGTTGACGGGAGCGGATGGAGCTTCAGCAGTTTGCGAAGGCTCAGCTTCGATAGGCTTGAGTTCGACGCTGACCGGATTGGGGGTGAGTTCCCAAGTAGCGCCCGTAAAAATATCAATCATGGCACCAACAATACCGCCGGTAACGAGCACATTTCCGGTCGCGGAAAGTAAAACTGCTTTGAAAGGCTGTCTGTTAGTCACGAATGTTTCAGCAGACTCGTAGCCCTCAAGGGTGACTTTAGCTTTGAAACGTTCATTTCGCGGCATACGGATAGTGCACGGCGTAAAGTCACAACGGAAACCGTTCGTCGTTGCGACCTTGGCGTTCGGCGGGGTGGACTGGAAGGTAACTTCTTGGGTCGAACCGCGCACGATGGTGGCGCAGGCCGGAAGGGTGAGGCTGAGGCCCATCAGGGCTGCAGCCTTGGCTGCGGTGGCAGCCTTACGCTTGGAAATCATTAACACTACAGACACTTGGCCCGCCAACGTGGCGGGCCTTATGGCTGGGCCAAATACGGCCTAAATGTGTCAAGTGCAACAAGCTTGACCATATTCGAGATTATTTCGGGAAGGTTTCCACGAAGCTGGCGCGCTGTTCCATGGCTTCGTTGAAGGCCACGAGGTTCGGGCGGCCTGTCTTCCAGTCATAGTCCGGATGGCGGAAGCCGATCCACGTCACAGCGATGGCGGCGGTGATCGAGCCTACATCCACGGTATCGGCCGAGAGCTTTTCGGCTTCGAGGGCATCGAGGGCGCGGCCCATGTTGGTGGTCCAGCGTTCGATCCACATGGCCGAGCGTTCGTTCTCGGGGCGGCGCTTTTCCAGCACCAGTTTCACGCCCATTTCGAGCGCCTGATTGCCTAGCGTCTCCAGACGCTTGACGCGCAGCCATTCAGCGGAACCCGAGGGCGGAAGCAGGTCATCGCCCGAACCCAGACGGTCCAGATATTCGCAGATGACAGGGCTGTCGTTCAGGGCCTGACCGTCTTCGGCGATCAGGGTCGGCACCTGAACCACCGGATTGGTTTCCAGCAGTTCGGGTGCGTTGGCGTAGGGGTCCACCACCACCTCTTCGATCCGGTTGGACAGACCCTTCTCGATGGCCACGATACGGACCTTGCGGGCGAAGGGCGAAGGGGTGGTGATGTAGAGTTTCATCTCTTGAACCTATTTCGGAGCAACGCAGCGGTTGTCACGGAATAGCGCCCATTCCTCGCATTGGCGACCGTCATTGAACACGCATACCCCATATTGGCCGCCATCGGCACTGGTGCGGATTTCCAGACGGCCACCGGAGCGGGTGCAGTGGACCGAAGCCGGATTGGGCATGCCGACGCGCGGCGTCATGACTTCCTGAGGTTGGGGCGCACAGGCCCCCAGCAGGATAACGGGCAGAGCCGTCAGGGACAGTGTGCGCAACAGGCTCATGGGAAGAGCTCCTTGAGAAAGCTTAGGGCTGGATTGCCTCCGCAGCCTTACGGGCTGCATCCAGTTCAGCGGCTTTCTCTTCAACCAGTTCCACAATGTGGTCGATCATGCTGTCGTTCGCCTGTTTGTGGGCGATCTTGCCGTTCAGATAGACCATGCCAGACCCTGCACCACCGCCGGTAAAGCCGACGTCGGTGTAGAGGGCCTCGCCCGGACCGTTCACGACACAGCCGATGACAGACAGGCTCATGGGCGTGGCGATGTGGGCCAGTTTTTCTTCGAGGATAGCGACCGTCTCGATGACGTTGAAGCCCTGACGGGCGCAAGACGGGCAAGCGATAATGTTCACGCCGCGGTGGCGAAGGCCCAGCGACTTGAGGATGTCGAAGCCGACCTTGATCTCTTCCACCGGATCGGCGGCCAGAGACACGCGGATGGTGTCACCGATGCCGGCCCACAGCATGGAGCCCATGCCGATGGCCGATTTGATGGTGCCGGTACGCAGCGGGCCAGCCTCGGTCACGCCTAGGTGCAGCGGGCAGTCGATGGCCTCGGCCAATTGCTGGTAGGCGGCGACCGTCAGGAAGGGGTCGGACGCCTTTACCGAGATCTTGAACTCGTGGAAGTCGTTGTCTTGCAGGATGCGGGCGTGATTCAGCGCGCTTTCCACCATGGCATCGGGGCAAGGCTCGCCGTATTTTTCGAGTAGTTCGCGTTCCAGCGAGCCAGCGTTCACGCCGATACGCATGGAGCAGCCGTTGTCGCGGGCGGCCTTGATGACTTCCTTTACGCGCTCGCTCGATCCGATATTGCCCGGATTAATGCGCAAGCAGGCGGCGCCCGCCTCGGCGGCTTCGATGCCGCGTTTGTAGTGGAAGTGGATGTCGGCCACGAGCGGCACCTTGGCCGCCTTGGCGATGGTCTTGAACGCCTCGGTCGATTCCACATCCGGACAGGAGACGCGCACGATATCGGCACCTGCCTCTTCCAGCTGCCGGATCTGGTTGATCGTGGCATTGGCATCCGAGGTCGGGGTGTTGGTCATCGACTGGACGCTGATCGGGGCGTCGCCACCGACAAGCACATTGCCGACGCGGATTTGGCGGCTCTTGCGGCGCTCGATATGGCGCCAAGGACGGACGTGGGTATGGTCTGACATCGTAGTCGTTACATAGGACGGCACCGCGACTAAGGCCACGGCATCCGAAGGAAAAGTGTGGTCTAGTTGACCGCAGGCGTGATCGTAACGGCTTGCGGTGACGCTGTTGTGGCAGGTGCAGCCGTTTGTTCGGCGGCGTTGCGCGCGCGAACAGCATTGGCGGCCTCGATAGCGCGGGCGGCACGGGCCGCAGCTTCAGCCTCTGCGGCAGCGGTAGCGCGGGCCTCGGACGCGCGGGCAAGGCCAGCCGCGCGGTTGTTCAGCGAGCCAAGCTGGGTCTGGTTGGCGGCCAGAACGCCCGAATGCTCGCCGTTCATATAGATGTCGAAGGCTTCCGGCGTCGAAACATCCAGTGTTGCGGCCACGTTCATCGGCGCGCGCCAGCTATCACCGGGGGCCAGTTGGCGGGCGAAGAGCACGCGGCCATCGGACTGGCGTACCACCAGTGTGGCGGGCTTATTGGCCTGAAGCACAACAATCGAGCTGGTGGCCGGAGCGCCATAGAGGGCGCCGCGAGGGTTGAAGGCGGCCTGAACGGGCGGCGCCGGAGCCGTGGCAATGGCGATGGCCTCGGGGTCATCACCGATCAACTGGGACTCGATACCGCGCGTCAGATACATGGGCGGGATGCTCTGGTCCGGAGGGGCGGCCTGTGGCGCGCCGAGGATCAGTTGGCTGTCAGGGATTTCATCGGCGGACTTGGCCCATTCTTCCGGTACAGCGGCCAGATCGGACGGGTGCGGCGGCTCGATGCGGCTCAGGCGCTGGAAGATATTCCAGCACAGGAAGGACACGCCAACCGCGACAAGAATACCCAGAATAACCGGAGAGCGGCGACGCATTTCCTGAAACGCAGCGCCCGTCGGCGCTTGTAGGGGAACGGTGGCCTCGGGGAACTCACGCTTGAACTGCTCGACAGCCTCAAGCTCGTCGAGACCCAGTACC
>JAEZHG010000063.1 GCA_023436945.1 Pseudomonadota bacterium
GTCCAGTTCAGACGCGAGTGGTTGTCCGAAAGGCCGTCGTCGTCCTGAGCTAGTTCGGAGAAGTTTCCGTTACGCATCTGGCCGACCATCACCACCGCATCAAAGGTCGGAGCGACAAGCGTAAAGCGCAGTTTCTCGTCAGCCTTGGCGTGGAAAGTGTAGTCGTCGTAATAGGCGCCGCCGTTGGTCGTCTTGTCATGGTCCGACAGGGTCGAGCGGATGGTGGAGCCGACCAGAACACTACCCGGCATCGGTTCCGGCCCCCGGTCGGTGACTTCGAGATCATAGTGACCACGCGGCTTCTGGCCGAACCCGCGAGCGCGCAACACATAGCTGCCCGAAGCCGGCACGGTGAATTGCAGGCGCGAGTTGGTGCCTTCACCCAGACCATCATCATCCATCTCAAGCGCGCTGAAGGACTTCTCGTCCTTGCCAATCTCGAGAACAGTGTCGAAGTCCGCCGAACGCATAACGAACTGCACGCGCTGGCCTTCGGTCAGTTGCAGACGATAGCCGTCATAGCGATCGTCACCACCGAGCGAGGCGTCGTCATCCGCCAGTTCGCCTTCGATTTTCTGGCCGATGGCCAAATCGGTGGGCGGCGGCGGAGGTGCGATGGCTTCGAGCTTGAGTTCGAACTCGCCCTGCCCCGATCCCAGCGGGCGGGCCTCGATACGATAAGTACCCGTCGACGGTGGGGTAAAGACCAGACGCGGGTTCAGATCACCGCCACTGTCATCGTCCGATGCCAGCGACTTATCGTTACGATCCAGAACATCAAGATAGGCGTCGAAGTCATTGGTCGTCATCGAGATTTCGACCGGCTCGCCCTCACGCCCCTGAAACTCGTAGAAGGCCGATTGACCACCGCTGCTGTTGGCGGGGCTATTGCCGTCAATCTTGCCCGAGACAACATCCCCGATGGCAATTGGCGCAGCAGCCGCACGCGGCGGCCCTTGCTCTACGCGTAGCTCATAACGGCCCGTAGGCTGGCTTTCGATGGAACGGGCGCGGATATCGTATTCACCCGCTTTTTCTGCCGCGAACACGAGGTAGGAGTTTAGGCCGTCGTTACCGCCATCATCATTGGCGGCCAGTTGGTCATACACGCCGCCATTACGTTCGCCGATTTCAACATAGGAATCGAAGTCGTCAGATTTCATGCGGATGGCGATACGCTGGCCTGCCGACAACTGGATGCGATAGAGGTCATAGCGATAACCGTCATCGTCCTCGGCGCTGCGTTCGGTCAGGCGACCATTGACGTTACGGCCTACGGCAATGCGCGACGCGCGGGGTTCGGGCGTAGGCTGGATCGCCTGAACCGACAGACGTGCGCTGCCGGAATCATCAAAACCGAGCGACGAGGCACGCAGAACATATTCACCCGTCCTGCGGGCAGTATACCGCAACCGCGAGTCCGTACCATCGCCCAGACCATCGTCGTCCGAGGCAAGAGCCGTATCCAGATCATCGCTGCTGAAAATCTGCTGATAGGCATCGAAATCCGACGAGCGAAGCGTCGTTTCGATTCGCTGACCTGCGCGCAGCGAGATTCGGTAATCGGCGCCCGCAGCCGGAATCTCTGCATCCACCTCACTGCCTAATGTCAGGTTTCCAGCCTGTATTTGGGCCAGAGACGGCGATGCAGACAGCATCAGAGCCGTAAGACTGGAGGCAATAAGCAGAGAGTTGCGCATAGGGGTCCCCTTAATCACGCTACATCATAGACGCCGAAGCATGGCCCCTGTAAATCGCCGCCATCCGAAACTGTTCCGCGTCGACAGGAGCCGCTGACCATGGCCACCGAAAATTCCACCGCTCAAATCATCGACGGGAAGGCATTTTCCCAGACCCTCGTCGGGCGCGTAGCCGAGGCCGCAGCCCGTCTGGAAGCCAAGACCGGTGTGAAGCCGGGTCTGGCAGTGGTGATCGTTGGCGAAGACCCCGCCAGCCAGCTCTATGTCCGCAACAAGGGCGAAACGACCCTGAAAGCCGGTATGCGTTCCGATACGCACCGTCTTGCCGACACGACGACGCAGGAAGAGCTGCTGGCCCTGATCGCGCAACTGAATGCCGATGATGGCATCCACGGCATTCTGGTCCAGCTGCCCCTGCCCGCCCATATCGACAGCAACGCGGTTCTGGACGCCATCTCGCCGGACAAGGACGTGGACGGTTTCCACGTTGTGAACGCGGGCCGTTTGGCGGTGGGTCAGGCCGGTCTGGTGCCATGCACCCCGCTGGGCTGCCTGATGCTGCTGAAGGACCAACTGGGCGACCTGTCGGGCCTGAACGCCGTGATCGTTGGCCGCTCCAACATCGTTGGCAAGCCGATGGCGCAACTGCTGCTGGGCGAAAGCTGCACGGTCACGATCGCCCACTCGCGCACCAAGGACCTGCCCGCTCTGGTCAAGACCGCCGACATCGTGGTCGCCGCCGTGGGCCGCCCCGAGATGGTCAAGGGCGACTGGATCAAGAAAGGCGCGACCGTCATTGACGTCGGCATCAACCGCGTGCCGTCCAAGGATCCGGTCAAGGCTGCCGAGGGCAAGACCCGCGTGGTCGGCGATGTCGAGTTTGAAAGCGCCGCACAGGTCGCGGACAAGATCACGCCGGTTCCGGGCGGCGTCGGTCCGATGACCATCGCCTGCCTTCTGGCCAACACCTACACCGCCGCATGCCGCAAGGCAGGCGTCGAACCCGAAGCTCTGGCTTAAGTTTCGACACTATATTTTTTGTCACGGAGGTCGGGTTTCTCTTGCGTAACCCGCCTCCTAGACCCCACTCCTATAGTCATGGGTTCGGTCACAGTGACCGACAGGAGGAAACAGATGGCTGGTATGTCCCCCCGTATGGCCGCAATGGCCGCCGTTATCGTCATGGCTCCGGCAGTCGGTGCCTGCGGTTACAACACCATCCCGACCAAACAAGAACGCGCAGAGGCCGCCTGGGCTGACGTCCAGAGCCAGTACCAGCGCCGCGCCGATCTGGTGCCCAACCTCGTTTCGACCGTTCAAGGTGCCGCTATCCAGGAGCGCACCACCCTGACCAACGTCATCGAAGCCCGCGCCAAGGCCACCAGCGTCACCGTCAACGCCGATGACCCGCAGTCCTTCGCCAACTTCCAAGCCGCCCAAGGCGAGCTGACGGGTGCCCTGTCGCGTCTGATGATGACGGTAGAAGCCTATCCGCAGCTTCAGTCGAACCAGAACTTCCTCGCCCTCCAGTCGCAGCTTGAAGGCACCGAGAACCGCATCGCCGTTGCGCGCCGCGACTACAACGAGGCCGTTCGCGACTACAACACCACCCTGCGCACCTTCCCGGCGATCATCTGGGCCAAGACCCTGCACTCGGGTTCGAAGGAAATGCAGCTGTTCACCGCCACGGCCGATGCACAGAACGCGCCGAGCGTGAACTTTGACGGCCTGAATCCGGCTGCCCAACCGGGCGGCGGCGCTCCGGCTGTCACGCCGGGTGCTGCACCGGGTGCAGCGCCTGCTGCCCAATAAGACCGGCAGATTGATACAACCCCGATGAAACGGGTTGCTGCCCTTATTTTTGTAATGGGCCTTTGGTTTGGAGCTCTGGGGCTGGGGGTGGCTGTGCCATCTCCGGCTCTGGCCCAAACCCAGTCCCAGAGCAACATCCAGTTCCCTGCCCTGACCGGCCGCGTAGTCGATAATGCCGACATACTGACGCCGCAGCAGGAAGCAGAGCTGACGCAAACGCTGGCCATTCTGGAACAGCAGACCACTGACCAGTTGGTCGTGGTCACCCTGCCTACGCTCAATGATTACGACATCGCAGACTATGGCTATCAGCTGGGTCGCCACTGGGGCATTGGACAGGCAGACGCCAATAATGGCGCGCTGCTGATCGTCGCGCCGAACGACCGCAAGGTCCGTATCGAGGTCGGCTATGGGCTTGAGGGTATCCTGACCGATGCCTATTCGGCCCTGACAATCCAGAACCACATCCTGCCTGCCTTCCGGAACGGCGACTACTACGGCGGCATCAATGCCGGTGTGGACCAGTTGCTCTACCAGATGACCCTTGACCCCGAAGAGGCCAAGGCGCGGGCAGAAAAGCTGGCCGAAGAATATGAAAGCGATGGCTCCGGCGTCGGCTTCATCCTGATTGTCATCGGCATCTTCGGTGTGATCTTCGTTGTCGGCTCGGTTGTTGGTGCCGCCAGCGCCGGAAGCGGGCGTCGCCTGCAAGGTGCGGCTGACGGTGCGGGTGCCGTGCTCTGGACGACGGCTCAGATCATCTCTGCCATCGCGTCCAGCAGTGGCGGCGGTGGCGGCGGTCGTGGCGGCGGCGGTTTTGGTGGAGGAGGCGGCGGCTTCGGCGGCGGCGGTGCCTCGGGAGGTTGGTAATGGAATTCACCCCTGAAGATCACGCACGCATCTCCAAGGCCATTGCCGCGGCCGAGGCCAATACCTCGGGCGAAATCTTCTGCGTCATCTCGCGTCAGGTCTCGACCTATCGCGATATCCGTATGGCATGGGCGGCGGCGGCATCTCTGGTGCTGCCCGCGATCCTGATCCCGCTCGGATTGTCAGGCGACTGGTTCGGCTTCAGCTCTGACTGGCAGGTGGCCCACGTCGCCAGCCAGTCGGACGAGGTGAACCGCGCGCTGACGGCCTATGCCTTGGCTCAGGTGCTGACCTTTATCGGCGTCTATCTGCTCAGCAAGATACCGTTCCTTGGCCTGCTGATGGTGCCACAACGTGTGCGTCGCTCACGCGTGCGCCGCGTAGCGCTACAACAGTTCATGGCGCATGGCCTTCATGCCACCAAGGACCGCACGGGCGTCTTGATCTTTGCCGCCATGGCCGATCACGAGGTCGAGGTGATTGCCGATACCGGCATCTATACCCAGACCCGTCCCGAGTTCTGGGGCGAGACGGTCGCGGCATTGATCAGCCACATCAAAAAAGGCGATCCGATCACCGGCATGGAAACCGCTATCGGCCTGTGCGGACAGGCCTTGGCGGAAAAATTCCCGCCGCGTCACGATGATGTAAACGAAGTGCCCGATCATCTGATCGTGCTCTAAGTTTGATCCTTCCACCGCACCGGACGTTCCCCCACGGTCATGCCAAGACTGCTTACCTATAACGTCCACCGCTGTGTGGGTACGGACCGCCAGTTGGACGTTGCGCGCATCGCCAACGTCATTCGCGATGAACAGCCCGATATCGTATGCCTTCAGGAACTCGATGTCGGGCGCGCCCGCACCAATGGCGTGGATCAGGCCTCCGAACTGGCCAGCCTGCTGGGGATGGGCTCGCGCTTTCACCCCGCCATGGTGGTCGAGGGCGAGGAATATGGCGATGCCATCCTGACCCACCTTCCGGAACGGCTGATCAAGGCCGACAGCCTGCCGAGCGTGCGCGGCATCCCCGGCCTTGAGCCACGCGGTGCCCTCTGGACCGAGATTGATCTGGGCGGCGTTAAGCTGAACCTGATCAACACCCATCTGGGGCTGGTACCGAAAGAACAGCGCGGTCAGGCCCAAGCACTGAACGGCAAGGACTGGGTGGGAGCCTGCGAAGGCCCGACCATCCTGACGGGCGATTTCAACGCCACCTCCATCACCCGCCCCTATGCGACCCTGACGCAGACACTGAAGGATGCGCAAAGGGTGCTGGGCCTGAAGCCTACGCTGAAGACCTTCCCCTCCAGCTTTGCGGCTATCCGCATCGACCACTTCTTCATAAACCCGCACATACGGGTGAAATCGATCCATACGCCGACGACGCCTCTGGCGCGCATTGCGTCGGATCACCTGCCGCTGGTGATGGATTTCGAGGTTGTGGCCTAGCGGTTCAGCAGCACAGCTTCTCTTTCCGCTGCCGATTTCTGCATCATAAGGCGCGTCTTGGCGCGACGTCGCCACGGTCGCCATGCATCATGCGCCGACATAGGGTCCCCCAGCTGCCACTCGGCAAACATATGCTCGATGCGCGTAGGCTTGCGGATACCCAGCGGTTTCATCCGTTTGGCCCCGAACGTCTCGACCGTTCGTCCGACTGATCCCATCAGTTGCTCGGCCTGTGCGAAATCCCCCTCGCTGACGCCGATAAAGTGGCCGAGCGAATGCTGGCGATATTGGCGAATGAGCAAGCATTCCGCCTCGTTGCGCGCCTCAACCGACAGATCGCATTCGGTATCCAACCCCATGGATCGGTTGTTCAGGTTGCTGGACCCGATACGCATCAGTTTGTCGTCAATGATCGTCATCTTGGCGTGGACGATGATGCGGTCGCCGCGAGTAGTTACGGGATAGAACGCGAAAAAACGGTTGTTCACATCGGCCTGTTCAAGCCGCCACAGAACCTCTGCGCGGGCTGTGTCCATGGTCATGCCATCGAACCACGACGGACTGCGCCCCGTCGATACCAGCACCACCTCCGGCCCGTCCGGCTCAGCCAGACGCTCTGCAATCGCGCTCGCGATCAAGGGCGATGTGAAATACTGGTTCTCCATATAGATCAGGCTCTTGGCGCGTTTGATACTCTCCACAAACAGCGCCTCGTTCTCGCGAACCTCATCACGGCCCTTCACCGCAGGATCGGTACGCGACAGGCCCAGTTTGATATTGTGGAAGGCGGGTTCAACCGTATCGGGCCAAGGGTCGCCGTCAGTCTCGACGATGGGCAGTTCCTCACCGCACGCCCTGTTCCAGCGAAGCCGCGCCAGAGCGCCCAGCATCCTCGCCGCCTCGCCGTCGCACACGCTCATCCACTCATGGCGCGGTGCAGGGATAAGGCCAGACGGCATACAGCGACGCGGATCGCCGCTGTAGTGGCCTTCTTCGTCCCAGCGATCGACGCCGATGTCACCGCCGCCACAGAAGGCGATCTTGTCGTCGATCACCACCACCTTCTGGTGGTGACAGGCTCCCAATAGTCCGACGCCCTCAAGCCGCAGTTCCACCATGCGTTTGTTGAACAAACGCAACGCCTTGTGCGGATAGAACCCCTGCGAGGCCGCAATCAGGATCGGCGACTTCCAGATCAGAAGCCGCACCTCGATTTCAGGGCGCGATTCTACCAGTCGCTTTAGTTGGTCGCCGATTTCATAGCGCCGGATATCGTTCGGAGCCTCGGGATCCAGCCGCGTGCGCGGATCAAACTGCCATCCCAGAACCAGCACCGAGCGCTTGGCCTTGGACAGGGCCGATGCCAATGCGTCGAAATAGGCATCGTTCTCCATAATGGGAGAAAAGCGGTTGGCGACGGCAGTTCGCCAAACGGCAGGGCCGCTTTCGAGCAGAGTGCCATCATAGACCTCTTGTCTCAGCATGCCCCCTCCTAACCGCTACAGGTCAAATAACTGATTGCACAGTCTACAGCTAAGCAACTGTGACAGTGGTTCCACGGTTAGGTAAATTTCCAAAGCGTCAAAGCGGATAATCTATGCGGCCGATTGTCGTTTGGCCTTGGTTGTGACATAGATAAGGCATGAAAACCCTGATCGATATGATTGCTGGCCTAGTTGCCATGCTAGCCGCTGCGGCTTTGTCGCAGATCGGTATCGATCTTCAACGTCCGGCGGCTCCTGTAGAGGTCAAACGCTTGGTCGATCACGAACCGGTTGAGGCCCCTGCCCCCGCGTCGGATCAGAAGAACGCCAACTAATCACTGACCTAAAGCCTGCCGCAAACGGCAAGCTTAACCATTTTCATTGATTTTCTCCGCAGCTTTCAGCGCTCTACGCCTTTCCGACAGGCGTTCCAGAGTCTAGGCTCCTTCTCTTAGGCTGCGCCCTATGGCGCAAAACGACTGAGATCGACGCCCATGAACGACCACGATCGGCCGCACAATCCGTCTGATCCCGAGGCAAAGCCCGCCAATCCCTTCTTTGGCGACGCCCCTTCTGTGCCTGCATCCGAAGGTGCCGAAACACCGCCCTCGCCTGAAGATGATCCCTATGCGCGTCCGATGTCCGAGCGTCAGCGCCGCCGTCTGGCCGAGCAGCAGCGCCTTGCAGAGGCCCGCGCCGCAGAGGCCGAGAACAGCGGCAACGGCTTCCTGTCGCCCCTGACCGAATCTGCCGACGCACCGCCCGCAACGACCACGTCACGCTCGCCGTCGGTGAAGGCCACCAAGACCAAGACCAAAACCGCAGCCAAATCCAGATCATCGGGCGGCGGCAGTGCCTATATGCTCGCCACCCTCGCCGCGGCCCTTTGGGCAGGCGGCATCGCATCCTTCGTGGCCTATGAATATGGATCGGGCATGGTAGATCTCGATCCGGTCCGGATCGCGGTCTATGCGCTGATTGCTATCGCTCCGGTGGGGCTGATCTATCTGCTGGCCCATGTGGCCCGCCTGGGTTCCGGCCTTGCTGCCGAAAGCCGCCGCGCCCGTGAACTGGCCGAGGCCATGGTCGCGCCGACCGCCTATGCCGCGCATGAGGCTGGCGGCATCCTGTCGGTCCTGCGCAACGATATCGAAACCGCCAACCAGACCGCAGAGCGCGCCCGTCAGGAACTAAGCCAGCTTCGTGAAATGCTGGCTACCGAGAGCGGTCGCCTGAACGACGCCGCCCACACTGCACAGGCTGCGACCCAGAACATCACCCTCCAACTGGGCAAGGAACGCGAAAGCCTTGGCCAACTGGGCCAGACGCTCGACCAACAGGCGCTGAGCGTCACCGAGGCCGTGAACCGTCAGGCGCAAATGGTGGCCGACGCCTCCGACCTCGCACAGGCGCAGCTGCGTGAAGCAGAAGCCGCGCTTGCCGCCCGCGCTGCCGATCTGGCGGCTGCCGCCAACGAGGCCCAAGACGCCGCCCGCGTCGCCGCCGAGGACCTGTCGCGCCAGACCCTGCGTCTTGAAACCGCTGGCACCGGCGTTACCGACCAGATCAAGGCCGTCGAGGATGGTCTGAGCCAGCAGCGCGCTGCGCTGGTCACCGCCGCCTATGCCCTGCGCACCGATCAGGAAGACTTCGCAGCCCAGATCGAAAGCCAGCGCGCCCAGTTCATCGACCACCTGAGCGTCACCCGCTCGGCGGCAAGCGAACTGAACGCCACAGGCGACCAGATTGCCGAGGCCATCAAATCTCAGGTCGAGGCTGTGCTTGAACAGTTCCGCACCCTCGTCGGCATGTCCCAGCGCGAGGCCGACGGCTTCGATGCCGCCACCAAGGTTTCGCTCGACAAGTTCGAGGCGCTGGCCGCCGAAAGCCGCGACCGCCTGCTGGAAGAGACCGCCCGCGCGATCGAGACCCTTCACGCCGCCGCCGCCGAGCAACGCAACCTCGCTGAACAGGCCCTGCAACAGGCGCAAATCCGCGCCGACCGTCTGGGTGAAAGCCTGTTCGACGCCGCCCGCCAAGCCGATGACGCGGCCGAGGCTCGTATCGAGGGCGTGCGCCGGATTGTCGGTGATACGCTCCAGATGCTCGACCAGACCGGAGCCGAGGCCTCCACCCGTTTGGAAAGCCTGACCCAGCGCATGACCGAAGCCCTCACCCGCATCGAAACCTCGGTGCGCGAGATGGACGAACGCGCCGCCCGCATGCCTGAGGAAGCCGTTCAGCGCGTGAACACCATGCGCACCACGGTCGAACAGGGGCTAGCCAGCCTGTCGGACGCCTCGCGCCGCGCGGCTGCCGACGCCGAGGCTCTGGACGCCGGTTTCCAGGACCGCGTGCGCCGTAACTACGAAAAACTGACCGAGGCTGCCCGCCTGATGGCGACACCCGAGACCGCTGCGGCTGCCAAGCCCGTTCCGATCGCGCAGCCCGCCCCTGAAGCCCCGCGTGAAGAACCTGCTCCCAAGACCATCGCTGACAGCGGTCTGAGCTGGAAGGATGTGGCTCCGGCTTCGATGGTTGCGCCGCAAGCGGCTCCGCAACCGGTACAGCAGGCCGCGCCAGTCGCACCGACACCGTCGCTGAGCGCCCTGAGCGAACACGCCACCTCGGCTATCCGTCGCATGGGTGTTGATCCTAACGCCCTTCTGCCACGCGCCCGTATCGAGGATGTGGCCTTTGCCATCGCCCGTCAGGACATCATGCGCGCCCGCCAGATCGTGCGTCGCGTGGCCCCTGCTGCCGTACGCAGCGTCGCCCGCCGCGTGAATAGTGATGCCGAGGCCCACGCCTACATCAGCACCTTTATTGATCAATACACCCAGATGCTGGCCACCCAAGGCAATAATCAGGACGCGGTTCAGACCCGACTGGCCACCGATGAAGGCCGCGCATTCATGTTGTTTGACGCAGCACTGGGCGAAACCGCCTGATTGTGCGTTACTACCTGAGCAGTCCCCCACCGGAGCGGTAACAGAACCATGGCAGTGACGGATAATCACCCAGATCGCTCCGAGAATGCGCGCCTTCCCTGCATCCTGATCTGCAACTGGGCAGAGGGCCCGATGGTATGGGATCTGGTCGAGGACCTGTCCGGCGTACCGTGGAACCCGACCCATGCGCGAACCGAACTGGTCGAGGGCCGTCGCGATATTCAGGTGCTGGCTGATGAGCTGGTAGGCAAGCTGCTGAACCACGAGGCGCGCGCCCTTTTGCTGCTGGGTCGTACCAAACATGATGGTTCGGCGCGTCTGCAAATCCGCGCCGAGGTTCCCAAGGTCGAGGGGCGTCGCAGCGATCACGAAAGCCCCGGCGTGGTCCGTGCCACGGCTCCGACGGCGGATATTCTGGCCGCCGTGAAGTCGGCCAAGGTGCCTATGATTGCCTCTTCCGATGCTGAGGACGATGGAGGCAGCCACTTGCTCTATGCGGTGATGACTGCCCTTGAAAACACATACGAGACCCCTGCGGTCGGACTGATGCGTTTCCCGTCAACCATGGGCGAACAGGCTGTCAGCCATGCGGTCAAGGCCGCAGCCACGGTCATGACCCAGCATCTGGCACCGCAAACCCGCTTTACGAGCGCAGCGCGTTTTTAACCGGTTCACGCACCGCCAGAGCAAACAGACCGCCGATGGCTGCCAGTACGGCCATGGCCAGATAGCCCCTGGCTCCAAACGCATCATAAAGCTGGCCTGACAGGGCCGTAGCCAGACCGATCAGCACACCTGCCGATACGACCGAAGACAGGGTCTGGGCCGAGGTATGGTCCTTGGGCGGCGACAAGGCTTCGACAATCTCGACACCCGCCAGATAGGTCGCCGCAAACGTCAGGGCGTGCAGTGCCTGAAGCGGCCACAGCCATGCGAACGACGGCTCCAGCGCCATCAAGATCCAGCGGATAACGGCTGCACTGACACCCACCATCAGCATCGGCAGAGCCCCAATGCCACGGCGCTTACGCCACGGCTCGATGATCCACATGAAGCCGATCTCGACCGCAACGGAGAAGGCCCACAGCAGGCCCGTCATGCTCTCGGAAATGCCCTGCGCCTTCCACGAAATCGCAGAGAAACCGTAATAGAAGCCGTGCGCTGCCTGAACCGAACCGAGCGCCAGAATGGCAAACACGAAGGTGCGGTTATTGAGCAGACGGCCCAGCCCCTGAAAACGCGCCAGACCGGAAACCTGAGCTCCATCCACATGCACTGGCTCTGCAGGTAGCAATAGCCACGCACACAGGGCAATCAGCGCACTGGCTGTGACGATCCAGATGATAATGATGTCTGCGGGCAGGACCGTCAGCATGGCTCCCATAGCGACATTGGCAATCACAAAGGCCAGCGATCCACAGCCACGCGGTAGGCTGAACGGATAGCCCTCGCGGCGCGAAAGCCTCAGCGTCAGCACATCGCCCAGCGGGATCAGCGCCGCCGCCGCCGTCGCCCCGATGAACCAGCAGAATGCACGCAGATAGAAATCATCCACCAGCCCTGCCGCGCCATAGCCGAGCGCCATCACCAAACCCAGCAAGGCAATGGCCGTGCGGCGCAGACGGAACCCGTCGGCCCATACCGCCAGCAGCGGCCCCGACACCACACGCCCCAGCATCGGAAACGCCAGCAGCGCGCCGATCTCTGCCCCGCTCAGCCCCTGCGAACGGAACCACAGCCCCGCGAAAGGCAGTGTCACACCACTGGCACCAAACAGGAGGATGTAATGAAGAGCTGTGCGCGGTGCCGATGTCATGATGATGCCGATAGCAGACTCGCAAGCTTAAGTGGTCTAGACATTAGCCATGAGATTGAATCGTAGCCTGCTTTTGTTTGCCGCCCTGAACGGCGCGATGGCCGTAGCAGTCGGCGCGTTCGGCGCACATGGTGCTGCGCCCGAAGCCAAGTCCCTGCTGACAACGGGCGGACAGTATCAGATGGTGCATGCCGTTTTGGCTGCGGGTCTGGCCTTGTGGCCTACTGCGGGGCGCGGTGGCGCGCTCGCTGGTTGGCTGGTTTGCGTGGGCGGTTTGATATTCTGCACCACCCTGATGCTGGTCGCCTTGGCGGGCATGCGATTTATGGGGGCTGTCACTCCGATCGGCGGAACCCTGATGATTATCGGCTGGTTGGTATTGGCATGGCGGGCTTTACGCCCCTCGCCTACCGCCTGAACAGTTACACTCTCGACTGAAAGCTTATCCTATGGCCTTCCCACCGATCACCGCCCCACGTCGCGAGCTTTATCCGGAGCATCCGGCCCATAACCACGGCTGGATGAAAAC
>JAEZHG010000207.1 GCA_023436945.1 Pseudomonadota bacterium
CAATCCGGGCCACTATGTCGAGCCGACCTTCTCGCCCGATGGCCAGACCGTCGCCTATCGGGCCACCTCGGGCGGTTACCTGACCACTCCGCTGTGGAGCATGAATACGGGCATCTTCACCGTCCCGACCCGTGGCGGCGAAGCCAACCTTGTCAGCGCCAGCGGCAGCCGCCCGCAGTTCGCCAGCAACGGCGACCGTCTGTTCTTCTCCGCATCGGAAGACGGCAAGCGGGCGCTGAAATCCATGGACCTCGACGGTTCTGATTCCCGCACCCACCTGTTGTCGGAAAATGCGGACGAGTTCTCCATCTCGCCCAACGGCCAGTGGATCGCATGGACCGAGCGCTTCAACGCCTATGTCGCGCCGCTGGCAACGTCGGGCCGCCCGATCACCCTGTCGGCGGACGGCAAGGCTCTGCCGCAAACTCGCATGACCCGCGATGCAGGCGAATGGCTGCACTGGTCCGGTGATTCCAGCCGCCTGCAGTGGTCTGTGGGGCCGGAACTGTTCCAACGCACCCTGACCGACAGCTTCACCTTCGTTGAGGGTGCTGCCCCCGAACTGCCAAAAGCCCCCGAAACCGGTATCCAACTCGGCTTCAAGGCCGACTATGCCGCGCCCGAGGGCCGCACAGTTCTGACGGGCGCCCGCATCATCACCATGAAGGGTGACGAGGTGATCGAGGATGGCGTCATCGTCATCAACGGCAACCGCATTGAAGCCATCGGTCCGCGCAGCAGCGTCAGCATCCCTGCCGGTGCCACCGCCCACGACATGGCGGGCAAGACCATCATTCCGGGCCTCGTGGACACCCACTGGCACGGCAGCATGGGCTCTCAAGAAATCCTGCCGCAACAAAGCTGGATCGACTACGCCTCGCTGGCCTTCGGTGTGACCACGATCCACAACCCGTCCGCTGACACCAGCGAGATCTTCGCACGCAGCGAACTGGCCAAGGCTGGCCTGATCACCGCGCCACGCATCTTCTCGACGGGCACCATCCTTTACGGCGCATCCACCTCGTTCACGGCTGTCGTCAATAATATCGACGAAGCCCGTGGCCATATGCGTCGCCTGAACGCCGTCGGGGCCTTCTCGGTCAAGAGCTACAACCAGCCCCGCCGCGACCAGCGCCAGCAGATCATTCAGGCCGCCCGCGAACTGGGCATGAGCGTGGTGCCGGAAGGCGGCAGCCTCTATCACCACAACATGTCGATGATCGTTGATGGTCACACCACCATCGAACACTCGGTTCCGGTCGCTGTCATGTATGACGACGCCCTACAAATGTGGTCGCAGTCTACCACCTCCTACAACCCGACGCTGGTCGTGGCCTTTGGCGGTGCGTGGGGCGAGATGCACTGGTACGAGACGACCGACGTCTGGAAGGACCCGATCCTCAGCCAGTATGTCCCGCGTCCGATGCTGGATGCCGTTTCGCGCCGCCCTGTGAAGGTCCCGTATGAGGAACTGAACCACATCAATGTGGCCCGCGAGGCGACCAAGCTGAACAACCTCGGCGTCGGCGTCCAGATCGGTGCCCACGGCCAACGTGAGGGCCTCGGTTCGCACTGGGATATGTGGATGTATGCCCAAGGCGGCATGGAGCCGATGAAGATTCTGGCCACAGGCACCATCAACGGTGCCAAGGCTCTGGGTCTGGATGGCGATGTCGGATCGCTGGAAGTCGGCAAACTGGCCGATCTGGTGGTTCTGGATGCCAACCCGCTTGAAAACATCCGCAACACCCGCGAGATCAGCCACACCATGCTGAACGGTCGCCTGTTCGATAACCACATGAACGAGGTCGGCGGCCCTGCCCGCAAGCCGTTCTGGTTCGAGGGTGATTCCGCGACCAATCCGGCCCACTCCACCACTGTCACCGAGGCGGCGCTGGAGACCTATACCCAATCACACGGCCACACCCACAACTAAGGGCGGACCTAGCGACCAAAGCAAAGGCCCCGATCATTCGATCGGGGCCTTTTTCATTTCAGCTTTAGTCCGGCTTTAATCGACAGCGGCTTTCAGCAGGGCATTGCGGTTGGCCGCCCGTGCCTTAAGCCATTTCTGGATGCCCAGTACGGCCAGCGCCAGCACGCCGAAGCCCACGATCATAACCGTGGTGCCGTGGCCCTCTGCGACCTGCGACAGGCCTTTCGCAGCCAGCCAGCCCGGTGCCACCATCGCCAGAACCCAGATGATCGCCGAGGTCACATTGGCAATCTGGAACTTCAGGTGGCGCATGCTCAACACGCCGACCATCACCGGAACAAAGGCGCGCAGCGGGCCGAAGAAGCGGCCGATGAATATGGCGGCGATGCCGTAGCGACGGCAATAGAGACGCGTCCACGCCACCTTGCGGCGGTGCGCCAGCAACAGGCGGTGATGCAGCACGCGGCTGCCCATGTTCCGGCCGATCCAGTAGGACACAGCGTCCCCCAGCGTCGCACCGACCACACAGCCGATAATCACATTCCATGGATCAAGGATGCCCGCGGCTGCCATACCGCCTGCGATAACCAGAAGTCCGGTCGCGGGGATAAAGGCCCCGATGACGACCAACGACTCTACAAAGGTGATACTACCCAAGATCAATCCGGCCCACATCGCATTGCGCGATATGAAGTCGGCGATCGTACTCAACAGACTATCCATACTAATCCTGCGGGGTCACTAGGACCCCACCTAGGGATCACAGCGACCAAAAGGAATGCGGCGTTGCGACGCCCGACAAAGATGTCGCACTCCCCCTATCAAATTCGTCGCGTCAAAAACGTGACAAACGCCTCAATACCTTAGTCTTTAAGACCTTAATCCCGAGGGCGTTCGGGTTCGCGTCGATCAATCAGCGAAGGTCCACGGTCCAGTGGGCTATAGCTACGGCCCGACGGCGTCACCCACTGTGGGCCCAACCATTCGTCACGCGGGGACCAGAACAGGCCTTCCGCGCCCATAGGACGCCCATACCAGCCGCCATTCTTGGTCTGGCTGTAGCCAAGGCTCAGGGTTCCGGTTTCGCCCAGAGGCATGGTCACATGGGCCGAGGCATGGCGATAATCGCCCGTTCCGATGCCAAGGCTGACCTCGCCCGTCATGCGGCGCGTCTCCTGATCACGCCACACAGGTGCATCTTCGACGACCGGACGGTCATCCAGCCAACGGTTGATCTGCTGTTCCGTCGTCAGGCCGTGTGCGGCGCTGGAGACGGTAGAGGACGGGCTCTGGCTTTCAAGCGGGGCCGTCACAACCGGAACCGCGCCATTGCCCTGACGCGCCGTGGTCACGACCGCATCCGGATCATAGGCCGAAGCCATAAGCATTGCGCCAACCAGAGCGAACATCGCAACCACGCCTTTCAAACGTACCGGAAGCCTTAGGCCTCCACACTAATATACCGATAACGGCCTTATTCGGGCGCGCGTCCATCTCCGCGATCCAGAGGATCGGGATAGGCTTCACCTGCCTCGGTAAAACTCAGGGCTACAGAGTTGATACAGAAGCGCAAACCGGTAGGCGGCGGGCCATCAGGGAAAACATGGCCCTGGTGGCTGTCACAACGACCGCAGCGGCTTTCGATTCGGATCATGCCGTGGCTGGTGTCACGCACACCGACCACGTGATCTGCATCGACCGGCTCCCAGAAGCTGGGCCAGCCCGTGCCGCTCTCGAACTTGGCGTTCGACTGGAACAGCGGCAGTCCGCATTGACGGCAGCAGAACACGCCCTTGCGCTTCTCACCCAGCAAGGTGCCGCAGAAAGGGGCCTCGGTACCGTGGGCCAGAAGCACGCGCTTTTCTTCCGCATCCAGACCGGCCTCGAGGCGCGCGCGCTCTTCAGCGTTCGGCGGGGTCAGATCAAAGCCTGCTTTGGAATGTCGGACTGCGTCGTTCATGGTCATGTCACTCGTCACTGTTAGCACCCAACATAGGTATCGGGACCCGCTTTCGATAGTCTTGGCACATGAGCGCCACTTGCCGCTCTCCAAAACGTCATCGGATCATAAACTTATGGGCGTTTACTACCGTAGCTTTACCACGCTAGGTCATGAGC
>JAEZHG010000293.1 GCA_023436945.1 Pseudomonadota bacterium
GGCCCACGGCCTGATCGTTCACCGTGGCGGTGTAGGTCAGGCTGTAGGTGCCAACCGTGGTGCCTGCCGGCAGCGAGCAAACCAGCGGGTTCGTCGCATTACAGGTGAAGGCACCGGCGTTGGTCACAGAGCCGAAGTCCAGACCCGCACCCATCGTATCGGTCAGGGTGAATGCTTGGGTCAGGCTGGAGTAGTCCACCTGGGCGGTCAGGGTATAGGTGACGGTGTCACCGACCTTTACCGGACCCGCGGTGTTCGCAGTCTTGCTGTAGGTGACCGCTGCCTGTGCAGGGATGTCAATGTCGCAGATGCCGGTGCAGGTCGGGTTGTCGCCGCCCGTGCCAACAACAGCGTTGGACAAGGTATTCAGGGCATCGGCCGTAACACGCAGGTTATAGCGGACGTCATAAACCCCAACCGCAGTGCCAGCCGGCAAGGTGCAGACCAGCGGCAGTGTCGAGTTACAGGTGAAGCCGCCCGTATTCGCGGTGATGCTCTCGAACGCATAACCCACGCCCGGGGTGTCGGTCAGGGTCAGAGTGTCACGCAGTTGCGCATTGGCAACCGAAACACGCAGCTCGAACTCGACCAGATCCCCGACCTTCAGCGAGGAAGGACGGTTCACGGCGTTCTTGCGGTAGGTGACCGCAGGATCGGTGACGTTGTTCGAGGTGGTGCAGATGCCGGTGCAGACAGGCGTGTCGGTACCGGTGCCAACCACCGCGTTGGTGACAGTACCGACAGCGGTTGCCAGCACTTCTGCACGGTAGGTCACGCTATAGGTGCCAACCGTTTGGCCCGCGGCCAGACGGCAGACCAGCGGATTCACACCATTGCTGGTGTCATCGCAGACGAAGCCGCCCGGGTTGGAGACGATCGAGCGGAACGACAGGCCCGTGCTCATGGTGTCGGTCAGGACGACCTCACCCGTGGTTTGGGCATCCTGAACCGTGACAGTCAGGGTGTAGTCGATCGTGTCGCCCGTCACGACAGCAGCGGCCGTCGAGTGGGTCTTGGCATAGCGGACACGCGGATCACCCATCGGGGTCGAGGTCGAGCAGATGCCTGCGCAACGCGGGTTGTCAGTACCAGCACCGGTGACCGTGTTGATCACAGCGCCGCTGGCGTCTTCATTCACACGTGCGGTGTAAACGGCCGAGTAGGTGCCCGGCAGGGTGCCCGTACCCAGCACACACTCGATGTTCGCACCCGTGGTGCAGACCAGTTCCGGCGACGAGGACACAAGGTTCTCGAACGTCAGGCCGGTGCCCAGAGTGTCGGTCAGGGTCATCGGAGCACGCGTTTGCGAGTTCGCGACCGTGACATTCAGGGTGTAGGTCAGCACGTCATCGAAGACCACCGGAGTGGAGGCTGCCGAGACGGACTTGTTGTAGGTGACGTCCGGATTCTGGACGGTGATAACAGTCGAGCAAGCACCCACGCAGGTCGGATTGTCACCACCGCTGCCGGTCACATCGTTGCGGACCTGAACGGTAGCATCGGTGTTGACCTGAGCCTCGTAGGTGATCTCGTATGCGTTTGGCTCCATGCCCGCAGGCAGGACACAGACAAGAGGCGCGCCCGGACCCGTCGGATCCGTACAGGTGAACTGGCCTGCATTGGTGACGCTGGTGAAGGTCAGGCCGGTACCCAGAGTATCGCTCAGGGTCACCGGAGACAGGTTACTGGAGTTTTCGACAACGACACGCAGGGTGAACGACAGGGTGTCGCCAACCTTGGTCGAGGGCGCATTACCGTTCACGCGCTTGTTGTAGGTGACACGCGGATCAGCCAGCGGAGTGGTGATCGAGCAGCTACCCGAGCACGACGGGTTGGAGCCCGTACCCACTACGGTGTTCTTGAC
The DNA here is from genome assembly GCA_023436945.1 of Pseudomonadota bacterium. Taxonomy (GTDB): domain Bacteria; phylum Pseudomonadota; class Alphaproteobacteria; order Caulobacterales; family Caulobacteraceae; genus Brevundimonas. The sequence goes on from JAEZHG010000293.1 coordinate 1,865, forward strand.
CGAGGTGCGAGCCGTCGAGTTGACGGTCGCGGTGTAGGTCACCGTGTAGCTCCCCGGCGCAGTGTTGGCCGGCAGGGTGCAGATCAGCGGGTTCGTTGCATTACAAGTGAAGGCACCGGCGTTGGTGACCGAACCGAAGTCCAGACCTGAACCAAGCGTATCGGTCAGGGTGAAGACTTCGCTGGTGGTGGCATTCGAGACAACGGCCGTCACCTGATAGGTGATGGTGTCGCCCACCTTGACCGGACCGGTCGGCGAGGCGGTCTTGCTGTAGGCCACGCGGGCCTCGACAGGATTCACAACCGAGCAGTTGGTGGTGCAGCCGGTGTTCGGATTGTTGCCGGTGACGACAACACCGTTGCGGACGCTGTCCACAGCCGACGCGTTCACCGTGGCGGTATAGACCACATCATAGGTACCCGGCACGGTGTTGGCCGGCAGGGTGCAAATCAGCGGGTTGGTCGCATTACAGGTGAAGGCACCAGCGTTGGTGACCGAACCGAAGGTCAGGCCGGTACCCATGGTGTCGGTGAGGACAACCGGAGCAGTCGTGCGCGAGTTCGAGACCACCGCACGCAGGGTGTAGGTCAGGGTGTCCCCTACCTTCACAGTGCCAGCGGTACCCGACTTGCTGACAACAACAGCCGTTTGCTCAACCGGAGTATCGATCTCGCAGGTGCCAACGCAGGTCGGATTAGGACCGGTGCCGACAACAGCATTCTTGACCGAGCCCGAGGCGGTGCTCGCGACAGTGGCGGTATAGGTCACGGCATAGCTGCCCGGCGCGGTGTTGGCCGGCAGGGTGCAGATCAGCGGGCTGGTTGCATTACAGGTGAAGGCCCCTGCCGAGGTGACTGAACCGAAGGTCAGACCTGCGCCGAGGGTATCGGTCAGTGTCAGGACCTGGCTGGTGCTGGCGTTGGTGACGTTTGCAGTCAGGGTATAGGTGATGGTGTCACCGACCTTGACCGGACCAGCCGTCGAAGCGGTCTTGCCGTAGTTCACGCGGGCCTCGACCGGATTCACAACCGAGCAGTTGGTGGTGCAGCCGGTGTTCGGGTTGTTGCCAGTGACGACAACACCGTTGCGGACCGTGTCCACAGCCGACGCGTTCACCGTGGCGGTATAGACCACATCATAGGTCCCCGGCACGGTATTGGCTGGCAGGGTGCAGATCAGCGGGTTGGTCGCATTACAGGTGAAGGCACCTGCCGAAGTCACCGAACCGAAGGTCAGGCCGGTGCCCATCGTGTCCGTCAGAACGACAGGGGCAACCGTGCGCGAGTTAGAAACAACGGCACGGAGGGTATAGGTCAGGGTGTCCCCTACCTTCACAGTGCCAGCGGTACCCGACTTGCTAACCACCACGGCCGTCTGTGCAACCGGCGTGTTGGTGGTGCAGCTCGAGGCCGGAGTACAAACAGGATTGTCTCCGCCCGTGGGAACCACAGAATTGGTAATCGCCCCCGTGGCGGTCGGCAGCACGGTGGCGTCGTAGGTAACTGTATATGTCCCAACCGGTCTTCCGGCAGGTAATGTACAGACGAGGCTTGTCCCGCTTGTACATGTGAAGCCTGGCGCACTCACTATTGTGGGTGCGCTTAGCCCGCCCTGGGATGTGTCCGTCAAGGTCAGCGTATTGAGCGTGGCCGCGCGGGTCACGTTCACCGTCAACGTATAACGGATCACATCACCCACGCTGACGCTTGCGCCCGCGTTGCTGCTCTTGGCCACGGTGACCAAAGGCAGAGGTGTGACGTTAGCCGTCGCCGTTGCCGTGTTGTTGCTGAGAACAGTCTCCAACAAGCTCGGCGGCGCGGTGATGGTCGCGGTGTTGCTGACAGATGTTTGCGCCGAGGCAGCACACACTCCCCACAGGAAGCTTTGCAGCACGATCGCAAAGGCTAAAATACAGTATAGCTTTATTCGGACGGACATGGCGTTTCTTTGGAACCCTGAACACAGGCCCGTCGAACGCCTCTAATAGAGAGTTGGATCAGCTTTGCTATAAACCAAAATGGCGGAAAATTATTAGCGATTGCAAAGCTTAAGCATATTAATCTATGGTTAAGTTTAATACAAAAGTCGAATATATAAGGGAAATTACCGATTTAAGCATTTATGGCTCAGCTTACTATTACGAGACACAAATAACACTTAATTTGACAATGTTTTTCAGAGCTGGAACGTAAAATTGTTGTTTTTTGAGCGTTACGTTTACTATTCATTGTCTCAAAATGACGCAAATTACTATTTTGATTGAATTATATTGGGAATGCTCAAACCAGCATAATTAAGGCCTGATATTGGCGCTGACGAATAGTCTAGTCCACATTTCAACCGCAAAACGCCCCGGCCAGAGACCGGGGCGTTTGCCGTATCCGAGGCTATTTCACCCCCCTGAACCAGACCGATTCAGGGGGACTTTTCATACCGCCGAAGGGGTAGCAACGGCCTTGGCCGCGCGTTTACGGCGCATGTAGATCACGCCTCCAACGATGGCTCCGGCGACCACCAGAAGACCGATCCCGACCAGCGGCCGGAAGGCGATCCAGGACACCGCAATCACGATCAGGCTAAGACCGATACCGAGCACCCCGGCAATCAGACCCGTGCCCATGCGGACGATCGAACCGATGAACGGAACCACATCCCCCAACACGCCCAGTGGCGACAGCACCATGCCGAATGCAGCGATAGCGAGGAACACGCCCACACCGCGCAGGATCCAGCTCAGGGTCTGGTTTGCAGCCTTGGCCGCCTGGAACATTTCCTCGGCAGAGGCGGTACCTGTGCGAACCATCAGCAGGCTGGAACCCGCCTTGGTGGCATAAGGTCGAAGCGTGCCTTGGGTTTGTGCACCGATAACGCTCAGCACCGTATTCTGCGGCACGATGCGATAGGTCACCTTCATGTCGCCGACCTGCGGAGAGGCAGGGTTTGCGCCGACATAGATCACATTGTCGCTGATGCTGGCCGGACGCGACAGCGCGGTCGAAACCGCAGCCGCCTGCTCCGCCGTCGGAGCCAGAGGCGTATCGGCCGAAAGCTGGCCCAGCGCGGCGTGATCCAGACGGAAGGCTCCCAGATTGGCGCTTTCAGCGGCCACTTCGGTGTCTTTAACGGTCGGCACAGGGTTCTGGTGACCCGCCGGTTGGTTGAAGCCGGAAGAGTCTTGCGGGACCGACGACCACTCGGTCGCATAGTTATAGGTGGTGACCGTTTCCTGACCGCCGCCCAGCTTGGTGCGGGTCTCGGAAGTCGAGGTTTCGGTCCACTGGAAATACTCGACGCTGCGGGCCAGCAGCAGGCCTTCGCTGCTGATGCCCAGTTGCGTGTCGGTGCGCTGGCCCGCTGCCGAGGCCGGTGCTGTCATATGGACCAGCTTGCCTTCATTGGCCGGATCAACACGGTCGGCAGAGACCGGCACCACCGCACGTCCACCTTCGTTATTGGCGCGGATAGACTGGATCGAGCGCCCCTCGTTCCACGACAGCAGAATGATG
>JAEZHG010000296.1 GCA_023436945.1 Pseudomonadota bacterium
GGTTCAGGCAGAACGAGATGAAGTCCGGCGCCTTGGCCCGAAGCTCGCGATATTCAGGCAGGTGACGTCCCGCCTGACGCATGAACCATACGGGAGGACGCGATGTGGTCTGGCCCTGAAGAGCCTGGATCAGAAGAGGGGTGCTCATGAGTTTGATCTCTAGCCGCACCGAGGCCCGAACCCAACCCAAATCGAAATTATAGAATTTATAGAAATTAGGGTTTGAAGAAGGGCCGTGGATCGCGGGGATAAAATCGCATTGTCCCGACGAAGGATAAACTTCTCCCCGTCGTGGCCTGAACGATTCCGGATGGTCTAAAACTGCCCTGTGGGTTTTGTGGAAAAGCCGTGAAACACCCAGTTTAATTGGCCTTACCCTTGGGCGCCATTGTGGGTGAATCTTCTGGCGCCAAAATTGGATGACGAGTCTTACCCACAAAGCGGAAAAAATAACTGGCGCCCAAGTTCACGGGCGGGGGCGCCGTTTACAAGTTTGGCGCCCATTCTTCATGAGGCGCCAGTGAGCGATCGAAACGGCGCCAATTCGGCGCCCACGGATATGAATTTGGCGCCCCCCCTTTTCCACAGCAGATGGCGCCTGATGGGCGCCGAATTGGGCGCCGAATTCGCGGTTCAACTCGCCTATGGCGGGCACCTAGCGAACAGGTCTAGAACGACACCCAGCCGCCATAGCGATAAGGACTAAGTCATGAGCCCAGCCCGTCCGGCCGGATCGTCTCGACTGGCAACCTATTTCCACGTCCATCTGGTGTCGGATTCCACCGGCGAGACGTTGAATGCGATGGCCAAGGCCGTGGTGGCACGCTTTGATCGCGTAATCCCTATTGAACATATCTATGCGCTGGTGCGCTCGCCCAAACAGATGGACGAGGTACTGAGCGAGATCGCCGATGCACCGGGGCTGGTCCTGCACACGGTGGTTGATCCCGAACTGCGCGAACAGCTTGAGCAGGGCTGCAAACGCCTGAGCATCCCCCAGATCGGCGCCCTTGATCCGCTGGTCGGTGCCCTGTCTCTTTATCTGGGGGCCAATATCTCGACCCGCGTGGGCGCCCAGCATGCGCTGGATACGGGCTATTTCAACCGTATGAGCGCGCTGGATTACGCCATCGCCCACGATGACGGACAGGGAACATTGGATGAACTCGAAGGTGCGGATGTGGTGCTGTGCGGGGTCAGCCGGACATCCAAAACGCCAACCTGTATCTATCTGGCCCATCGCGGTATCCGCGCGGCCAATGTGCCTTTGGTTCCCGGAAGTGAAGACGGCGAGCGTCTGACGCGTCTGAAGAACCCACTGGTGGTGGGCCTGACCGTATCGCCGGATCGTCTGGTGCAGATCCGCCGCAACCGTTTGGATAGTCTGCACCAGCATCAGGAAACCGATTACGTTGACCACGATGCAGTCCGTGCCGAGATCATCAAGGCGCGCAGAGACTTTGAACGCCGTGGCTGGCCGGTCATTGATGTGACCCGCCGCTCGGTGGAAGAAACCGCGGCCTCGATCGTCAATCTGGTCAATGCCCGCCGTAATCGCCGTATTGGAGTGCCTTCATGACCACCGCCCGTTTGATCCTTGCCTCCAAAAGCGCCGCGCGCCGCGAAGTGCTGAGCAATGTGGGGGTCACCTTCGATATCCATGTGGCCGGTATCGACGAGGATGCTCTGAAGGTCCCCGGTGTGGATGCGCGTGAACTGGCGATTGAACTGGCCAAGGCCAAGGCACTGGCTGTCTCCGCTATCCATCCGAATGCTGTGGTACTGGGTGCCGACCAGACTTTGGCATTCGACGGTGGTCTCATTTCAAAAGCGCCTTCGCTTGAGGCCGCCCGCACTCGCCTCGCCTCCATGCGCGGAAAGGCCCACCAGCTTCATTCGGGCGTGGCTCTGGCCAAGGGCGGCGAAATCCTCTGGGCCGATGCCGATACGGCCCACATGCTGGTGCGCGACTTCTCGGACGAGTTCCTGAACGACTATATCGCCACCGAAGGCGAAGAACTGCTGCACTGCGTCGGCTCCTACCGACTGGAAGGCATGGGTTCGCAACTGTTCGACAAGGTGGACGGTGACTATTTCACAGTGCTGGGCATGCCTTTGTGGCTGGTGCTTGAGCAACTGCGTCGCTTCGAGGCCCTGCCACGATGAGCCGGATCACAGGCGCCGTTAAGGTCGGTGGTGTGGTGGGCCAACCCGTGGCCCATAGCCTCAGCCCCTTTATCCATAATGCTTGGCTTGAAGCGGCAGGGCTGGATGGTGCCTATGTCGCCTTTGCGCCAAAAGATGCCGAAGGGTTCGACGCTCTGGTTGCGGCTGGCCGTGCAGGACTGATCGCGGGCGTGAATGTCACCGCACCCTTTAAAGAGCAGGCCTTCGCCAGCGCGGATCAGGTATCAGAGGCGGCCAAACTGGTCGGCTCGGCCAATATCCTCGCCTTCAGAGACGGACAGGTTCACGCCGATAGCTCTGATGGCGCTGGTGTCCTCTATGCCCTTTCTCAACAGGCACCTGATCTGAAACTGGCAGGTGCCCATGTGGTGATGCTAGGTGCCGGCGGTGCCAGCCGTGCGGCCTGTGGGGCCTTGCTGCAATCGGGCGCCCGCCTGACGATCCTCAACCGCACCCGCCAGCGGGCCGAGGAACTGGCTGCCGATCTAGGCAACGGTGTTTCAGTGGCTGACGATACGACAGTTCTGGCCACCGCCGATCTGGTCATCAATGCTCTGAGCGTCAGGCCGCAGATTGATCTGGATATCCTGCCATCCCATGCGGTGGTGATGGACATGACCTATCGTCCGGTGGTGACGCCATTCCTTGAGGCCGCAAAGACGCGTGGCCTGACCACCGTTGATGGCCTCAACATGTTGATCGGACAGGCGGGCGCCGGTTTCGAGGCGATATACGGTGCCGTCCCGCCCCCGCTGGATATGCGCGCGCTCCTGATGGAACATCTGGGAGAGGTCGCATGATCCTGATCGGACTGACGGGCAGCATCGGCATGGGTAAGTCCACGACCTCGGGCTTCTTTGCCGAGGCGGGGGCCATGATCTGGAATGCGGACGAGGCTGTTCACCGTCTGTACGCGAAGGGCGGCGCCGCCGTGGCTCCGATTGCAGAAGCCTTTGATGGCGTTGTGGTCGATGGTGCCGTTGATCGCCCCCTGCTGGCTGCGGCTCTGGGGCGCGACGATCAGGCGTTCAAGACGCTTGAGGCCATTGTGCATCCGCTGGTGGCGATGGACCGTGCCAATGCACTGTCTGATGCTCGCGAGGCCGGAGTGAAGCTGGCAGTGCTCGATATTCCGCTTTTGTTCGAGACGGGCGGCGATGCCTATGTCGATGCGGTGGTGGTCGTCTCTGCCCCTGCCCACATCCAGCGCGAGCGTGTCCTGTCGCGTGAAGGTGCCACGCTTGAGCGGTTTGAAGCCATTCTTTCCCGCCAGATGCCTGATGCCGAAAAGCGCGCGCGTGCCGATTTCGTCATTGATACGGGCTCGGGTTTCGATGTGGCCCGCGCTCAGGTGATGAAGGTCGTAGAGACTGTGCTTGATCCGGCGTGGACATCTTCGCGCCAATCGGGGCAATAGAGCCCATGCGCGAAATCGTACTCGATACCGAAACCACCGGCTTTGATCCCAAGTCGGGCGACCGCCTGATTGAAGTGGGCTGTATCGAGATCGTCGATCTGCTGCCGACGGGCCGCACCTACCACAGCTTTGTGAATCCGGAACGCTCGATCCCCGAGGATGCGATCAAGGTTCACGGCATTACCGACGACAAGGTCAAGGACGCGCCTGTCTTCGACAAGATGGCCGACGAGTTCCTAGAGTTCATCGGCGATGCGCCTCTGATCGCACACAACGCCAGCTTTGACCGCAACTTCATCGACTGGGAACTGCTGGTCTCCAAGCGTCCCATCACGGGTGAAGCGCGCTGGATCGATACTCTGGCCATCGCCAAGTCGAAATTCCCCGGCCAGCCCAATACGCTGGATGCGCTCTGCAAACGGTACAAGATTTCGCTGGCCGACCGGACCTATCACGGCGCCCTGATCGATGCCCGGCTGCTGGCCGAGGTTTACCTCGAACTGCGTGGCGGCAAGGAACGCACCTTTGATCTGGGCGGTGGTCAGGCTGTCTCGTCCAGCGGTGTGGTGATGAACCAGACCCGCGTGGTCTATGGCGCCCGCCCTCGCCCGCTCACCTCGCGTATTACGCCTCAGGAAGACGAGGACCACAGGGCCTTTCTGGGCAAATGGGTGAAAGACCCCGTCTGGGCCCAGTACGGCATTACGCCCCCTGCAAAAGAAGACGCCGAATAAGTAAAAGCCCCGCCGCAGACCGCGACGGGGCTTTTTCTTTATCCGTGAAGCCGGACTTAGGCTTGGCCGGTTTCTGCCGGTGAGCCAGCGATCTGCTGCTGGCGAGCCATGTAGATGGCGCCGAAGTCGATCGGGTCGACCATGAACGGCGGGTAGAAACCACCGTCAGCAGTGGCCTGGGCAATGATCTGACGGGCGAACGGGAAGAGGTAGCGCGGGCATTCGATCAGCAGCATCGGCT
>JAEZHG010000097.1 GCA_023436945.1 Pseudomonadota bacterium
CGCCAAGGATCCTAAGAAGTTCGAAAGCCTCAGCCGCCAGCGCGCCAAGCTCCAGAGCGATCTGGAAGCCGCAGAAGCCGCATGGGTCGCTGCCGAAGAAGAACTGGCCGAGGTTAGCTGATGGCGAACAAGCCGCTCCTATCCCCTGAACAACGCGACGAGGCCGCCCACAAAATCCGGGGCTGGCTCCAAGACGAACAGGATGTGGAACTGGGGCGGCTGCCTGCCGAAATGCTGGTCGAGTTCATCGAAGAGCAGATCGGCAAACTCTATTACAATCAGGGGCTTCGTGATGCGGAGACCCTGATCCGCGCCAAGGTCGAGGATGTCGCCGACGCCCTCTACGGCATGGAACGCTAAGAAAAAGGCCGCCCCGTTGGAGCGGCCTTTATTTTTTGCCTTAGCCGCAGCTGGCCCGGGTGATGACGTCCTTGTCGTCATAGGTGAAGGTCACGCGGTTGGAGCGGTAATCCATCGTCACGGCGCAGGTGCTGCACGCCACGCGGAAAGTCATTCCCTGTGGGGCCTGTGGCAGGCTGCTGCGCGGCTTGCCGACATAGGACTGCCAGTCCTGAGCCTGACACTGGGTCGGGCCGGAGGTATCGATGATGGTCATATCCTGATCGGTCGCAGCCTTGGGCGCACAGGCGGCCAGAGCGATGAATGACAAGGCAGCCATTGCAGATACAGCTTTAAGGGTCATCTTCAGGCCTTTGTATTTACAGGTTTAACCGCACTTCACAGTTTCAATACGGCCGGTGGTCCGGTCATAGAAAATGTTCAAGCGATAGGGGGAGTAGTCTTCCGTTACCGGACAGGTGGTGCAGGCTACACGGCGGTTCACCACATCGACCGGCACGGGGATTTCGCTGCGTTGTCGCCCGACCAGCCACTGCATCTCGCCTGCACGGCACAGGTCGGCATTGGTCTGAGGCATCTGCGTGCCGATAGGTTGGTTCTGTCGCGCTTCCTCAACGATTTGAGGAGCGGTCTGAACGGGCTGCGACGGCGATGCCGCACAGGCAGACAGGATCAGCGAAAGGCCTAGCGTGCCCGCGCCCAGCGCCCTTCCTCGTCCTGACGCCAATAGGCCAGATCGACGTTGGTGTTCATTAGCCCCGCCCAGCGCTTGCGCGCATGGTTGAGCGATTGATCGTTTTGTCCGTCGAAAACTATGAAGCACCGCTCGAAATCCTCCGTCGACCCCAGTTCTGCATCGTCCACGATGAACAGGGCCTGAGCAGAATTCAAATTCTCTCCGGTAGCGGTGATCAGAATTGGCTGGAGCGCATCATGCTCGGTGCCAGCCTTGCCATGGGGCAGGAAGCTGGACGCACGATAGGTCCAGAGATGTTCGTCCAGATCATCGATGTCATTGGCATCATTGACCCGAACCAGAGCGCGCCAGCCCCGCTGGAGAGTTTTCTCCAGCAGGCCCGGCAGCACCTGATCGAGCGTTGAGCTCTCAAGGTGATAGAACCAGACTTCCGTTTTGGTCTCGGACATCCGGCCCTACCCCCTTGGTCTTGCAGTCTTAGGCTTCGTACTTGTCGGCGACCAGTTGGTCGAGCAGACGCACGCCATAGCCCACGGCACCGTCCGGCACGGTCGGGTTGGTCGAGCCCTTGGCCCATGCGGTCGAGGCGATGTCGATGTGCGCCCACGGGGTGCCGTTGGTGAAGCGTTGCAGGAACAGAGCCGCAGTGATCGAGCCACCAGCGCGGCCATTGCCCATGTTCTTCATGTCAGCGATCGGGCTGTCGATGTGGCGGTCGTATTCAGCCGGGATTGGCATGCGCCAGGTCTTTTCACCGACCTTCGGACCAGCGGCGGCAATGCCTTCGGCCAGTTCGTCGGAGTTGGTGAAGACGCCAGCGTATTCCAGACCCAGCGAAATGATGATCGCGCCGGTCAGGGTGGCCAGATCGATCATGAATTTCGGCTTGAAGCGATCTTGGGTGTACCAGAGGGCATCGGCCAGAACGAGGCGGCCTTCGGCGTCGGTGTTTAGGACTTCGATGGTCTGACCCGACATCGAGGTGACCACGTCACCCGGACGCTGAGCGTTACCATCAGGCATGTTTTCCACGAGGCCCAGAACGCCGACAGCGTTCACCTTGGCCTTGCGGCCAGCCAGTGCGTGCATGAGGCCGGCCACGGCAGCAGCGCCGCCCATGTCCCACTTCATTTCTTCCATGCCCTCGGCGGGCTTGATGCTGATGCCGCCGGTGTCGAAGCAGACGCCCTTACCGACGAAGGCGATCGGCTGTTCGCCTTCCTTGCCGCCGTTCCACTGGATCACGGCCAGTTGGCTCTCGCGAACCGAACCTTGGCCAACGCCCAGCAGCGAGCCCATGCCCAGCTTTTCCATTTCGGCTTCGCCAAGGATTTCAACCTTGGCACCAAGGGCTTCCAGTTCCTTCACGCGACGCGCGAACTCGGCCGGATAGAGAATGTTGGCCGGCTCCGAAACCAGATCGCGCGAGAAGAACACGGCGTCAGCCACAGCCGACAGCGGGCCAAAGGCGGCTTCGGCAGCGACAGGGTTTTCGGTGATGATACGGACGGTCTTGATGGACGGCTTCTTCTCGTCCTTCAGGGTCGTGCGGTATTTGTCGAAGCGGTACGAGGCCAGACGCACAGCGAAGGCTGCGCGGGCGGCCTGATCGGCGGTCAGGTGGGTTGCATCGATGCTCAGGGTCTCCTGACCCGACATCTTCACAGCGGCATAGGCCGATGCGGCATAAGCCTCGACGGCCAGATCATTGAACTTCTCGGCTTCGCCTGCACCGACCAGCAGCACGGCGTCGGCATCTACGCCCGCCGGTGCCAGAACGTTCAGGTGCGATGCGGATGCGCCGGTGAAGCGGCCCGACGACATGGCCTTGGCCAGTGCGCCCGAGGCGGCGGCATCAAGACCCGAACCCAGGCCAACCAATTGACGACCTTCCTGAACCATCACAGCGAGAATCTGCGACTTGTCGGCGGAAGCGACGAACTGAATCTGCATTAAACTTCTCCGGCCGGGGAAATGCTTCCTCGGTGGCGTTTGAATTGGACATGAACGCGCCAGCGGTTTCGCCCGCGCGTTCGGACGTGTATTACATGGCCCGCATCGCCCGCGCCTGCAACACAAGCGCAAATTTAAAAGCGTTCATTTTTCCCCTATGACGATCATCCAGCGCTATCTCTTCCGCCAGATTGGCCTGCCTGTATTGGCAGCCCTAGGCGCTCTGGCGGGTATTGGCCTGCTTAGCCAAAGCCTTGAACAGCTTGAAGTCATTGTGGAACGTGGCCAGAGCGTCTGGATCATGGCGAAGCTGACGCTGCTCGCCCTGCCCCAGCTTGTGGGCGTGATTTTGCCTATTGGTCTTTTTGTCGGCTCGCTGGTCGCCCTGACCCGTTTGCAGCGCGAACAGGAGCTGACTGCCGCCTATGCCGCAGGGATGAGTCGTTCCGCCCTGATTAAACCGGCGCTGATGATCGCGGTGATTACGGTCGTGGCGGGCATCCTGACCACCACCGTGCTTCAGCCGTGGGGCCAGCGCGAGGGCCGTCGCCAGACCTTTGCCATCCGTACCGATCTTGCCGCACTGCTGGTCGAGGAAGGCCGCTTTGTTCAGGGGCCGGACGGTCTGGCCGTCTATGTCCAGAACATCGAGCAAAACGGCCTGATGCGGAACCTGTTCGTCTATCTGGATAACGGCAAGACCGTCACCACCTGGGATGCCGACACCGCCCGCTTTGGCCGCATCGACAATGTTCCGGTCCTGACCATGCAGAACGGCTCGATGCAGCGCTATTCGGATCAACAGGTGCTGAACTATCTGTCGTTCGACAACTATGCCATCGACCTGACGCCCTATGCCCGTGGTACCGACCAGAGCATTCGATACAAGGCGTCCGATCTCTGGATGAACAAGTTGTTTGCCCCTGACCAACAGACGTTGGATATGGCCGGAACGCGCGGCGAGCTGGCCGCCGAGGGCCACAGCCGTCTGTCGTCGCCCCTTTATGCCCTCACCGCCATGGCCTTTGCGCTGGCCGCCATTCTGGGCGGTGCGTTCAGTCGCACGGGCTATACCGCCCGTATCGCCAAGGCTGCGGGCCTTTTCCTGTTCGTCCGCGTCGTCGGATACGGCCTTGTGGCCGGTGCTGCTTCCATGCCGATTTTGAACCTGTTCCAGTATCTCCTGCCGCTGGGCGCTGCTGCGCTAGCGCTTCGCCTGCTCTACCGCGCGCTGAAACCCAAGCGCCGTAAGGCCCTGCGCATTACCAAGGCGAGGGCCGCAGCATGAACCTGCGTCTAGGCCGTATCGAACGCTATGTGTTGGGCCAGCAGCTCAAGTCGCTGGGCGTGGCGCTGGCGATTATCGCCGCACTGGTCATGTTGATCGACTTTGTCGAGGTCTCGCGCGGGCTCAACTCTGACGGCGAGCTATCGGGCTTCAAGGTTCTGAGCCTCGTCGGCATCAAGTCACCGTCGGTGATCGTGCAGCTTCTGCCGTTCGTATTCCTGTTTGGCACTCTGGCCGCCTATGTGGGCCTGAACCGCCGCAGCGAACTAATCGCCATGCGTGCAGCGGGCGTTTCGGCATGGCGCTTCGTGCTTCCGGCAGCAGCCTGTGCCTTTGTGCTGGGCATCGCCTCCGTGACGGTTATCAGTCCGCTGGCTGCCGCAGGTGACGCCATGTGGCAAAGCGAGCGTGGCCGCATCAACGGCAGGGGCAAGGACGCCGAGGTCGCGGCCCCCGTCTGGCTGCGCGAAGGTGATGACAACCGCCAGATGATCATCCGTGGCGAGCGCCAGAACCGCTTCAACGGCCAACTGATTGGTGCCAGCTTCTTTATCTATACGACGCAGGACGACGGCACCCGCCGCTTTACCGAGCGGATCGACGCCGCCACCGCCACCCTCAATGCCGGTCGCTGGAGCCTGACCGACGCGATTGGCGGTCAAAGCGGCCAGAAGGCTGTGCGCTATGCGACCATGGACCTGCCGTCCACGCTGGCCAATAAAGAGGCCTTCCAGCAGTTCGAGCGCCCGCAGTCGCTGTCCATCTGGCAACTGCCGCAACAGATCCAGCGCATCGAAAGCGCGGGCTTTGCCTCGACCGCCTATTACCTGCGCCTGCAGCAACTTCTGGCGACGCCGTTGATGTTTGCAGCCATGTCGATTCTGGCCGCAGCATTCTCATTGCGTCTGATGCGACTGGGTGATCTGGCGAAGATGGCTGTTTCGGCGGTTGTCCTCGGTTTTGCCTTCTTCTTCGTCAACCAGTTCTCTGCGGCCATGGGCTCGGCCGAGGTTATCCCGCCCTTCTTTGCGGCATGGTTGCCTCCGGTACTGACGGCCCTCGCCGCGCTGACATTGCTGATTTATACAGAAGACGGCTAATCCGGCGGCTTGCCTTCCCGGCAAGATAAGCTTTAGCCAGATACCGACTTCACACGGGAAGATTGTATGCGTGACCGCCAGCCCCCCAGAACAGCAGCCCTTCGCCTGAAACTGATGGCGGGTGCGGCGCTGTTTGGCGTGCCCATGGCCGCTCTGCCTGCCGTGGCGCTGGCTCAAAACACAGATTCGCAAACGCCCCCGACAGTCCAGATCAAAACCTCTGACGGCCTGACGCCGGACGCCCTGTATCTTGAGGCCAACAGCGCCCAGCGCGATGGCGATCTGGTTCAGGCCCAAGGCACGCCCGAAGACCGCGTGTTCGCCCGTTTTCAGGAACATAATCTGCGCGCCGAAGAGGTCAGCTATGATCTCAAAACCGGCATCGCAGGGGCCAAGGGTCAGGTCGAGCTGATCGCGCCGGACGGTGCGGTTCTACATGCCAGCCAGCTTCAACTGACCGAAGACCTAAAAACCGGCATTGCACTTGATCTGGCGACCCGTTCGCCGGACGGTGCGACCCTGATGGCGGCATCGGCGGTGCGTCGCTCCGAGACTGTGGCGGAACTGAACCGCGTCGTCTTCGTGCCCTGCCCTGTCTGCGAGAACAATCCCGAAGACCAGCCGATCCTGACCTTCCAGGCCGAAAAGGCCATTCAGGACGAACAGCTTCGCGCCATTCTCTATCGCAATGTTGTGGTGCGTCTGGGCGGTGTTCCGGTCTTCTATACGCCGGTTATGGCCCACCCCGATCCGACCGTGGACCGCGCCTCCGGCTTCCTCATTCCCAGCATCGACCACGACGAAGCGCGCGGCATCTCTATCGAGATACCGTATCTGCACGTCGTTTCTCCGTCTGAAGACTGGCTGATCAATCCGCGACTGACGACCAGCATCGCGCCACTGCTGAACGCCCAATGGCGCCGCCGCTTCGAGAACGGCACGATGATTGTGCGCGGCGGCTACACCTATGCCCGCAACTTCGGCGACTTCGATCTGGATGGTGACGGCAAGGCCGAATCCAACGTCGATTTCGGCGACCGCACCCACCGTTCCTATGTACTAGCCCACGGCAAATTCGACCTGCAAGGTCCGTGGCGCTGGGGCTTCACAGCCGAGCGCGTGTCGGACAAGACCCTGTTTGATCGCTACGACGTCCGCGATCCCTATCAGGACAACGGCCTCTATTACGGCGACCGCCGCCGCCTGATCTCGCAGATCTATGCCGAGCGCCAGACCGAGCGTTCCTATCTGTCGGTTGCCGCCTTCTCGATCCAGAGCCTGCGCGTTGCGCGCTTTGACGCCATCACCCCGGCGCTGAACGCTTTCGAATCGGACAACAGCCTGCCGCTGGTGGCACCGATTGTGGATGCGCGCTGGGAGCCGGAAAATCCGGTTTGGGGCGGTCGCCTGCGCCTGCGCGGCAGCGCCGTAGCCCTGACCCGCGACTCCTATGTCGGCTATCCGGTCCTGCATCCCGAAACCGCCGCCCCCGGTGTGACCGACGGTCTTCCGGGCGTCGACAGCCGTCGCATCACGGGTCAGGTCGACTGGCGCCGCGTGTTCATCTCGCCCATCGGCATCCGTTACGAGCCGTTCGTTGATCTGCGCGCCGATGTCTATTCGGTCGATGATCTGCCGCCGTTCCTGAATATCGACAACAAGATCATCAGCCGCGCCCGTACCAGCGCCGGTATCGATGTCTCCTATCCGC